>JAYWBH010000147.1:0-7071 GCA_043781815.1 Bryobacterales bacterium
GCGGACTCATTCAACCTAACATCCAACTCCGGAACACTCGGTCAAAACCGGACATTCTTACTTTGCTGGGATTAGGACATTTCTACTTTGCCTTGACACTTCTTCGCCTCAAATTTGTTGTTTCCAAATGCGAAGTAAGATCCATTTCCGTAGTTAACCGTGGTGCCGCTACGGCCTCCGCTAACCGCAATGTTGACAGCCTTTTTTGCTGCTTCTTCGGCATCGGTATTTTGTTCTGGGGCCAATTCCTTTAACTTCAGCCCACTCTTCGCAGGCACCAGCGCGAACACCGGAAACTCCTTCGACGTGCGATGCATCTTCATTTGAAAGCGATCGGCCAGCAGAGCTTGCACCATCTCTTGCATCTGTTCCCGCTTGGCCCCTGCGGGCATTGTCGCACTAATGTTAAACCGATCCGATGCCATCCAATCCGGCCCGGAAATCTGGTAGTGCTTCACCTTATATGCCATCCCGATCAGATCTTTCAAAGATAGATAAGTGAAGCGAACCTGAGCTTCGTCTATGTGGACACCAACGTTTACTTGTCCACTGGCTGACGGAGCGGCGGGCCGGATGGACGCCACCTCAAATTCCGGTCGCGCCTGCTGGCCAAATGCCGCAAGACATAGAAATGGGAGAAGCAGTTTTTGGGACGATTTCATAAATGAGTATACGAACTTCCAGGAGATTTGTTCTGATGCAATAGAAAAATTGTGTCCGGCAGTAAATCCGGTACTGTAGTACTCAGCGTATATCACCTAGGACCAGCTCAACAGAGCCTTGGGTTCCTTCGGGAGAGAAATGCTACAAAATTCAACAACAAGCATTTGGAAACGATTTTCCAAAACCGCAATAACAGCCGCCTTCTTCGCTGCTGCGGTAACAACAACCTATGGTTCCAGCCATCGCGAGGCGCTGGCCATTCTAAACGAGCCCTGTGCCGATAACACCGACACGTACGCCTGGGTAGCACCTGGCGCGCATGACAAGCTTTATCTGATCATGAACTTCAACCCGTTACATGAACCAGGCCAAGGCAATCAGGGCTTGCGTGCCTGCAACGGCTATCGTTATGAGTTCCACATTGGCATGGGCACCAGCCTGAAAGATCGCGTTCTGTATCGCGTGGAGTTCACCAATAACATTGCTACAGCAAAAGCCCCTGGCCCGAACGATGCACTGGGCGGTGGCAATGAAATACTTTGGCAGTTAACTGGCGGCACCGAGAAAATGAAAATAACCCGCATTGTGGGTTCAGCCGATAACAACAGCGATCGTTCAGCGCGTGGCGGTAGCGTCACCGTTCTTGCTGACAACCTGAACGTGCTCCCCAACAATCACGGTCCTCAGACGGACCGGCTGGTCTATGGTCTTGGACCCTTCAAGGGTTACGATTCAGGCGATCCTACAAGCCGCGAAGTGGGCCTCTATGATCAGGCCTTCGTCGACAAATTCATTCAACCGTTATCCAACGGGGGCCGCATTATTGCTGGTCAATTCGACGATCCCTATCAGTTGGATGAGAAAGGGATTTTCGATTTGGTCAACTTGAATCGCGACGACCTGGGTGGAATTTCCGGCGCACGTCGTCCTCCAGGAAGGGATATATTCACCGGCTTCAACATCTTTTCCATCGCCATGGAAATTCCGATGAGCGACATTTTCCCGGCAGGCATTCCGCACAACGGTGTGCTGCAAGCCACATCCACCGATAGCCTGCTGCGCGTCTGGTCCAGCATCAGCCGTCAACAAACGCAGACTCTGGATATAACCAACATCATTACTGGCCTGAAAGGGTCTGGCGATTTTGCGCAGGTCGGTCGCAATGCCCTGCCCCTGTTCGATGCAGGCCTGGTTGGAACCCAACGGCAGATTGTTTACCTGCGTTCCAGTCCAATGAATGATGTAACAAACTTTGGTGCAGATATCCTGTATCCAGTGCTGGTGCGTGATGCGGATGCCCTGGGCATTTACAAAGCGCTAGGCGTTCCCGCTGCCTCTGTGGCTGCATTACGTGGGCCACGTTTAGACATCATCAATGCCATCAACCTGGGTCGGCCCATTCCGATTGAAGATGGCTCCACCGGTGACGTACTGACCATTGACGCATCCATTGATTCCAGCTTTCCCAACGGACGTCGGCTAGGTGGCGGCACTGCACCGAATCGGCATCAAGTGAACGTCAACACAGTCTTGATCAGCTTGATTGTGGCTGGTGATCCGAACGCCGGTTTGGCCAAGGGAACGGAAGTCAACGATAAGAATTTTTTGAGCAGGTTCCCATTCCTGGCACCGGCTCATCAAGGTCTGTTACAAGGTCATGGTGGAGTGAACACTCCTCCTGTGCCTGATATTCCCTTGCCTTAAACTGAAGTAATAAATGCCTGCCCCACAACCTTCCCAGTGGGGCAGGCATTGAGCTCTACTTACTGCCAAAATGAAGTATGCATCGTTGTTGGGTTGAAGTTTCACTAAGCCAGATCGCTCGTAATTTTCAAGCAGTGCGCGACGTTGTGGGTTCCAACGTAGAAGTGATGCCCGTGGTGAAGGCCGATGCCTACCGTCATGGTTCCCGCGAAGTGGCCGCTGTGCTGGCCAATTGCGGCGCAAAATGGATGGGCGTTTCCAGCGTCGGCGAAGCAGTTCTTCTGCGCGAAGCTGGCATTACCGCACGCCTGCTGGTGATGGCCGATTTCCTCCCCAGCGAACGTGAAGCCTTGTTCGAATACAGCCTGACCCCAGCCCTGCACTCTTTAGAAGACATCGCCAGTTTTGAGGAGATGGCCCGCGAACGTGCCGTTACGGCGCCCTATCATTTGAAGATTGATAGCGGCATGGGTCGGCTGGGAACGCGTTCCGCCGCTACTGAAATTCACAGCGCCGTGGCTTCCGCTATCCATGCCCAACTGGAAGGCCTCATGACACACTTCGCTTCGGCAGCGGATTACATTTCCATGCAGACAGAGGAGCAGATCGCACAATTCCGTTCCATTACAACGGCCCTCCATGGAATGGGCGTTCAACCGCGATATCTGCATTTGGCCAGCACCATTGCCATTGCCTACAATCGGCAAGAAGCTTGGGGCAACTTCGTTCGTCCCGGTCACGCCATTTACGGTTACATTTCTCCAGCTCGCGGCGAATCGCCACCACGATTGCTGAACGTCAGCCCGGCTTTATGCTGGAAGACTCGAGTCCTGGCCGTCAAAGATGTCCCAAAAGGAGCGCAGATCGGCTACGGCGGCATGTTCCGCGCACCCAAACCAATGCGCATTGCCGTGCTGGCCGCCGGTTATGCCGACGGGTTGCCACATGGCATGGGCAACAAAGGCCGGGTGATTGTGCACGGCCAGTTCTGCAACGTCATCGGCGCAGTTTCCATGGACTTGACCACCATTGATATAACGCACTTAGAGCAGGCCAGAGCCGGGGATGTAGTGACTCTTTTAGGTAAAGAAGGCGACGCATCCATTGATGCACAACAGATGGCCAAGATGGCCGGAGAGATTTCCTACAGCCTGTTGTGCGGAATCAGTGCCAGAGTGGAACGGGTTTATGTGGATTGATGCGTAGTTAATGCATGACTCACACAGGAATTCGCCTTTAATATGGATTCATGGCAGAAGAATTTCCATCTGGACTCCTTATTGCCGAAGCAGATGAAACCTTTAGATAAATAGGGACACATTACCATTCGCTGGCTTTGGGTAGCCAGCAAGACGATCCAATTGTACGCTCGAGGTGGCTGGGGAAGCGGAGTGCTGGAGAGCAACCTGGCAAGGAATACCCAGTCGGAAACTCATCGCAACGATAGATTTCCTGATGCCTTAAAAAACTCACTTTCCACCTCCCGGTTTATTACCATTTAACGCCGCTTCAAACATCGCTGGCGAGCGATTGTTCAACGCCGAATGCAAACGTGTTTCGTTGGATTCACTTAATTAAAACGCCTCGCGAAAATGCTATCGGCGATCTTGGCGCTGCGTATTTGGAGTGGTTTCAAAGGCATATTTCATTCCCCGCCATTTGCACTTCGCCCATGTCTTGCTGCGGTGATCTGGTCCTGGTATCCTAAAGTCCCGCAGCCCCCAATGAGCGAACCAGATCAAACCCTGCCTTCAGCGGAACTCCCGCCTAGTGATTCTTCTGTCCAAGATCCGCCAGTACAAGACGAGTTACTGCAGTCGCCTGCGCCCGAACCCCCGCCTGAAACGCCACTCGAGGCCGTTCGCGGTGAAGACCGCCTGGAAATTGTCGACGTGCTTCGTGGCCTTTCCCTTCTGGGCATCCTTGCCGCCAACATGCGCGGCCACAACGCACCAGAAATCATTTACTTTAATATCAACAGTTGGTTTGACCAGCCTTACGACAAGATAGCCCAGACCTTGGTCAACGCCTTCATCCAGGGCAAATTCATCAGCATCTTCTCTTTCCTGTTCGGACTGGGCTTCGCCGTGCAGTTCACTCGTGGCATGGAGCGCGGCAAGGCCGTGGGTGGCTGGTTCGCACGCAAACTCCCCCTGGCTCTCTGGATTTGTTTGACTGTGATGATCGCGATACCGCTGGCGTCACAGTTGATTTACAGCGGTTCACCTAAGATCCCCATGGCCGCCCGCGCACCTCTGGCGTTTGCCATCGTCACGGCATTTTGGGCGGTATATATGCGACGATTCCGCAAGATGAGCCCGCACGACCGTGAATTTACTGGCTATTTTTCCAAACGGCTGCTGCTGCTTTATGGACTGGGCTGGCTGCATGTTTCGCTACTCTGGTGGGGCGACGTGCTAACGCAATACGCCATGGCTGGCTTCATGCTGTTGGCGTTCCGTAATTCCAAGCTGAAGGTTGTGGCCATCGCCGCGTGGGTGAGCGCAATGGTGCCGGTGGTGGGCATCACGGGCTATGCCATTTACAGTATCTTCAAACCGTCGACGCCCACCCCGCCGAATCTGATAGAGCTGGTCCACAAAGTGGAGAGTGCCAATTGGCTATACTCAACGGGCTCGCCCTGGGAGTTGATGGCGGATCGCGTGCATGCCATCTGGTCATTTATGCCAGGCATGATTGTCGGCGTCGCGTTTGGCTTTATGCCCTGTTTCCTGCTGGGCCTGTGGGTCTGGAAAAAGGGAATTGTGCAGAACATGGAAGAGTGGTTGCCCAGGCTAAAGCAGGTCTGGCTGTGGCTGCTGCCAGTGGCTTTGTTCTATTGGACGTTTGGATTTCTTGTCCCTTATCTGGTGGATATCCCGCGCGGCCCAGTGAGCGTGTTGGCCTATCTGCGCGAGTTGACCCGCAATGGCTTTGCGCCTTTCGTAGCGCTGTTCTACGTTCTGTCCTTTGTACTGTCTGTGCGGAACCCCGCTATCTGGGCCTTCTTCCGCCCCTGTGGTGCCATCGGACGCCTGAGCCTGTCGAACTACCTGCTGCAGTCACTCATCGGCGTCCTGCTGTTCACCAGCACGGGCCTGGCGTTCTTCGGCCACGGCATCTTCCTTTATGGCAAGATTGGCCCGCTGCTGGATTTGCCGATCACACTGGCTATCTATCTGGCCCAGATTCCGTTGAGTCAATGGTACCTGCGACACTTCCGTATCGGGCCTGTAGAGTGGCTGTGGCGCAGCCTATCCTACGGCGAACCGCAGCGCTTCCGACGCTGAGCACAACCTTCATCCGCCTTTGTGCGGCAGATCAGAGAACTGCCAACACCCGGTCGGCTTCGAATAGGCAATAATAGGCTTGTTCACATTTCAACTGGACTCATCAATCAGGCCGACGAGTGCGGTAGCCAATGCCACTAGAACACTTGATTCCCGAGAGGTCCGGGATGTGCGGTTCACTCTGGGATCTGATGCAAGTGGTGAACCGTCAATATTTTTCGGTGTCTTGCTCACCCCCCATGGTAGTCACCAGTCCCGCTTAGCGAACGTAACCGGAAGGGTGACAACCATGCTATTTGATCAACTTCAACCTTACAATCATTGGGGGCTCCAGCCCTACTTTAATTCACTAGTGTCCGGCTATAAGTCCATTAGGGTCAACTGATTAGAAAATGTAGGATAATTTTCTTGGGACTCTGCCTCTCCGAAGGCCTGTGAAATGGGCACTTTTTCAAAAACCGTAATGCTCAAGACCTGTAGAATTTGGAAGAGTGAAGGCTCCAACTCGTGACGTTTTTTAAGTATGGCAATCAGCACGTAAATTGAGATGGCAACCCAGATTTGAGTCTTTACTGCATTCTCGCTAGTCCCGTAGAACACCTTGATCCGGAGGTGCTGCTTAATCCATTTGAAGAATAGTTCGACCTGCCATCGGGACTTATAGAGTAAACAGATTGTAAGTGCGGGTAAGTCGAAGTTGTTAGTTAGAAAGCGGATGTACCGATCCTGTTCCACATCATAGAAACGAATTCGGCGAAGCGGATCCGGGTAGTCTTTTTTCGCGGAGTCAGAACTGAGTATCACGGTGTGATCGGATCGAACACCAGTAGATGCATCGACGGGATGAGAATACCGTCGTCGAAGTAGGACGCCTTTCTTGGTGCGTGTAACAAAAAAAGCACCGGCATGTTGAAAGACATGTAGCCGCTGAAAATCCACATAGGCACGATCCATGACGTAGAAAGCATTCGACTCCGGCACGATGGTATCGAGAATTTTAACGTCCGCCTGTTTTCCGTCAGAAACCTCAATAAAAGCAGGAATCGGGCCGCGTAGATCAAGCAACGTGTGCATCTTGATTGCACCTTTAGTGGATCGAAACCGCGCCCAGGGAACACAGACAAACAGAGATCAATGGTGGTGGAGTCCAACGCATACACCGTATTGTTGAGATCAAAACCAAGCGACTCGCTGGCGTACATAGGTCGCGCGATACCGATTAGCACTTGGGCAAAGTCAGCATAGATGCGCCAGTTGTGAGCCTCATTGGCGTCACTTAGAGTGGAACGCGACACCTTGCCGCGAAAGCCCATGTGATACAGCTTGGTTGTTACTGATCGTAAGCATGCTTCGATGTCGCGTAAACTTTCCCGATAAGTCAATTGCCCAAATGAAAGACATAGAAATTGATCCC
>JAYWBH010000148.1:0-7068 GCA_043781815.1 Bryobacterales bacterium
TCCGCCGATAACTCACACAAGGTAAACTTTGAGCACCGTATCAGTCCCCATCGCCGCCATCCGACCCTGGAACGCCAATTGGATCATCAACCAGCGCGAAGACCTAACCTGGTTCATCGGATCGGGACTGGTTGGCTACCTGGCAATCGCGCTGATGATGGCCGGTTTCCCTGTGGGACCGCTGTACATATTGTGGCTGTTCGGCATTGACGGTCCCCATGTTCTGGCCACGGTCACCAGGACATATTGCGACAAGAACGAGCGAGCCCAACTGGGGATTTGGCTGTGGATATTGGTTCCATTCCTGATGCTTGGACCGCTTGCGGTGACCCTCGGCTACACCTCGTTGTTTTACCTGTTTGCCATATGCTGGCAGCATTTTCACATCGTCAAGCAGCACTTCGGATTTGTGATGTTGTATAAGGCAAAGAACACGGATCGCGACCCTTGGGATTTCAAATTGGACCGCTATTATCTGCTGGCATCGCTGGTATTGCCGCTGGCGTTGTTTGTGGTGAATACGCGTCCATGGATCGGACAGTGGGCCGCAGTCCAATTCGCCGCCAACGCTGCAATCTGTTCCTACCTGGTATTCGCGGCATATTTCTTCTGGTATCAGATTCAAAAGTATCGCGCCGGAAAGCCCGTCAACGGACCCAAGATGTTGTTGCTAACGCTGGTGGTGCCTCTGCAATGGGTGGCATTTCGCTATGCTACTGAGTTTGGAGCGGAAGGAATCCTTCGCGCTGGAATCCCGTTAGGCATATTCCACAGTCTGCAATATCATCGCCTGCTCTGGTTCCACAACAAGAATCGCTATTTGAATAAGGACGATGCAAAGGAAAAATACGGGTTCGCCGCAACACTAGCAAAAGGCGGATTGGGTACGTATTTGGGTGTAGCGATCGGGCTGAATCTATTCATAGCATTTGTTCCCGCAATGATCGGCCAAGCAGTAGAGATATTGAAGGCCGCAGTATGGGGATTTGCCTTTACGCATTATGTGCTGGATGCACGGATCTGGCATGTGCGGAACGATAAGGATCTGGCTAGTGCCTTGGGGATGGGCCGGTAGGGCATGACGACTCATGGTCACACGCCAACAGCGTCAAATAATCCTGGCCCGACAGACATCGATACTTTTCCTCTCGCTTGGGTAGGAGTTTCCAGAGCTCCCGCAGCAAGTAATTCTTCAGCAGAAATCGTCGGACCAGTACAAACCTTTTCCAGCAACGCTGCCTGTGTCGGTTCAAGGTCCACTAGCCAGCCCAACACGTTCAACAAATTGATTAATTCAGTTGTGTATTCAGCGAGCCAATGATCCGGTTGAATGAGACCCAAAGTTGATGGAGTACGTCGGTCGCCGATTATCGGACGCTCGCGATTAGCTTTCCGGTAGCTAAACCATTGCAATAGCACCTTCTTACCCGAAACTTCATAGTCCCAGACACCAGGTTCCACATTTTCTACGTATCCTTGACCAACCAATAGCCTTTTCTTGCTGGCATCGTAGTTTATTGAGTCTGGCATCGCTGCAGGGCTTTGAGAAATCTCGCCTGCGGCTGGGATTCGCGGCATCTTAGGAAATGGAAGTCGCGGAGGTTGAGCTGGTCGCCCCCTTTCAGGATTACTCATGCGTTCTCCAAATGTATGGAGCCAGATGATCGTGCGCCCAAGTTCCACAATCTGAGCGAAAAGTTTCTCGTCAGATGTGAGAGGAATTCGGAGTTCCGGTGTTGAGAGATCGTCTTGAAACCGCGCCGTGAATGCCGGATGTGCCCCGATTCCGGCGACGTAGCTCATCAGTGCCTCGGAATCCACTGGGTTTCTATACTTCTGCTTCAATAGAGTTAGAAGGCCCGCCTGGACATTCGGGACGTTTGCTTCTCGATCACGCCAAAGGGGATATACACGACCGCCGAATGAACCCTTGTAGTGATCAAGATCTGGAACGAGACCCGTGAAAGTGAGAGCGGGTCCTGAAGAGGGCGATGTTCGTGAAAGCGCTGTCAAGTAGATCTGCTGGTCCGATCGTGATTCCCATAGCGACGGGTTGGGTCGGTTGATAAGTCGATTGTCTGGAATAATCCACTGGCGATCAAAAGAACGGAATCCATAGCGTACAGGTTTTAGGCACGGGCCAACCTCATCCGCAACCGATTTAGTCAACGGCTTGTATCCCGGCAAGCCATCTCGTACGATCCGATTAATATGCCTATCACCGAGGAGACCGTTTGTCGTATGGGGATGAAAGAGGTCCTCTTTCTTAGCGGCTGGTGCATGAACCAATGCTTGCCATCTTCGTCCTAACGAATCGGCATCCGGCGCAATGACCCATGTGCGGCCTGGCATCACGCCTGAGCCGTTATAAACAAATAAGTCTTCCAATTTGGGGTAAGTTGACCAAGCACCTTGAGAAGCTGGCAGGAACGGAGCACGCCAATCGGATGGGCACGCAACCCAGGCCGTGCTTTCTATTCTGAGCGCTGCGAGTGCCTTGAATTTTTCAAGGCGATGAACACTCGGTAGGGCCTGAAACATCACTTTCGCCGGAGTATCCCCATGCTTCTTAGAGGTGGCTGAACGAGAAGCCAACACTATGCAAATTGGTTGCTGGACCCCTTGAAATATGCGGGTATTGACTTCCGGTTGATGGCCCTCCGGCGAGCAATCGACAACCCAAATGTCATCACAGGTTCTTCGAAGGTAATCGCGCATTTTCTGAAACCCAGGTCCGTTCAGAAAACCGGCAACACTAATAAAACAAACAATACCGGATTTGTTCGCAATATCATGGTCATAAACTTTCCACGTGGCCCAACGCCAAAAATAGATATACAGGTTTCTTAGATGCTTGCTGTGAACCCCAAGACCCCAATCGCTTGGTGGCATCCAGTCTTCCAAAGGCGGCCGTTCCTTGACATTTGGACTTACCTTTTCAATCCATCCACCACGACCAAGGGCTTTCTCCTTGTAGGGAGGGTTTCCTATTACAACGGTAATTGGCTCGTCTCGTTTGATCTTGTTTGCTTCTTTCCGGGACTTCGCAATCTGGGCGTATGTTCCAGGGATCCATCCCTCATCGTCATATGGATATCCCAGTGTGTCGGTCACAAACATTCTGACTGGTGTTGCTGGGGCGGCCCCAGTAAGATCGAATATTTCGGCGAGAATACGCAACTGTGCAACTGCGTATGGCCCTAATTGAAGTTCGAAAGCGACGAGTCGAGTCACAGCGGCATTGATTGCTCCTCTGACTGAGCCTTGCCCCTCGTCAGCCTTAACGGTTTCGGCAATCTTTCGAAGAACACCCAGGATGAAAGTGCCGGTGCCTGTGGCGGGATCGGCAAGTGTCACAGAAGGTGAGGCCATTCCGGCGTGTTGCGCGAAACGGGGTGTTCTCAACACCTCATCGACTAGATTAACCATTGCTCCCACAACTTCAGGTGGCGTGTAATACGAGCCGGTCTGTTTCCTGAGTTGGTTATCGTAAATTTCGAGAAACTCTTCGTAGAAATACAGCCAGGCATCTGGCTGCCCCTTGCTGATCAGTGACCAGTCCACTTCGTCGAGCACTCGCGTTAACGTTCCTAATGAAGTCTTAAGTGTTTCCTGATTCTCTGCATTATCTGTTAACAATCTGAGTGCCACACCGATTAGCGAATTGGTTTGACTAAGATCCCTGGCCACTTGTGGCAGCCCAGTTTTTAACTCGATGTTTTTGGCACGCGCCATCAGCATTCCAAATGTGACTGCTTGGGCGTATCCATCGGCAAAGCGTTCATCAGTCGCATCTGGGAAAAGTAGTTTTCGCCAATCCGTTGCCAACCCAGTTAGAGCTTCACTTCCCAAGGCAAGTTGCTCAGTAACTTCATCACGCAACAATCGGCAGAGACGAGCAGTGGTGTGAGCCAAATCTTTAGCACTTCGTGGCGGGATAGGATTCCAGTGCAGGAAGCTCTCAAATAGATTTAACAGACCAGGTGGTGCCTCTAGCTTGTTACCTGAAGTCTCAATATCTCCGATCAAATGGACCACTGGGTGGACCAACTCGCCGTTCTGCCAAAGGCTGAACGCATTGCCATCCGTATATAGTAGATTTGGTAGGGAACACAGTTTCTTCCACTGTGCGCTGTCATGGGGGTCCTTGAACTTTCGCGGATCCGCTCCTTTGCCAGGCGCTTTCAATTCAACGAATCCAACAAGTGCGTTATGAACCGTAATCGCGTAATCGGGACGAGTTTTTAATTCGCTGATTGATGATTCTCCTACTGCGGAAACCGCTGATTTGGGTATGTTGAACAGTTCTGCTAGATCCGAGAGCAGATGCTCGAACGGTGCTCGAAGTTGGTCTTCCGGCTGTCCGGTGGCTGCTGGATTTGATAGCTTTTCCTTCGCTTTGGTCCCAAATGCTGCGATCACTGCTTTGATTGTTGGTTTCATCGATTTTTGGACTATCCAAACTCCATAAGCTGCTCGGATCTTTCTCTTTTGGACAATATCAATACTCCCACATGTTCCCTCTTCAAAGCGCAATGGGATGCCGAAATTGATTTTTTATGGTCATTCCCAAAACCCCAGTCCCCACCCATCCACAGCTAAATCCCCAACCAAATCAACGCCCTACAAAATCCACCCATCCGCTCAATCCCCAACCTCACATACACTCCCAACCAGGAAGACAAAACCGCTGCGCAGCGTGCTTCCCAAACCAAGTCCGTTCAGCAAGTAGCAATACCTGCCGCGGCGCGCAGAGCTTTGCGTCATTTGTCCGAAAATCGTCGGTCGTATAACATGGAAAACCCGGAGCGCTCTTCACCGGTTGGGGAACTGGCAAGAGTGAGGTGGTAACACCATCGCATGCAGTGTGGTGACTGCAATGAAGGGAGAATTGTGTGCGGCCGACGGTCTACGACAAATCCGCCTACTTCGTCTCAACAACCGCCTCAACCTTCGTAATCTTCCCAAACATTTTCCCGCCGTGCTTTTCTCCGCCCCACATACCGGCATACCCGCCATCGTAAAAAACAACACGAGCTGAAAATGTTCCGAACCCTGGCACGGCGTAGTTGGTAAGCGTAATCACCGGAGTCTCTCCAGCAAACTTCACCGGAACATTGATCGCGATTTTCATATCCTTCTTGTTGTACTGGACGCGCGCTTCAAACTTCCAGATGTCGTCCTTGAGTTTGGAAATGCGTTCAATTACGTAACGGTCCTCGCGCAGTTCGGCTGCGTCGCCTTGCGTGTAATAGCCCGCCATGACCACGTTCGTCATCTGTGCCTGAAACTGTTTTTCCGCAACGGTCAATTCCTGGCCGAAGCACGCAGCCCCAAACAATCCAAAAAGAAGTAGCTTTGACATTTCACCATTCTACTAGAGGAAGTAAACTAGGGTCTTGACGCAAATAAAGTACGGGCGCTGGTTGTTGGTCTTGCCTCTTGTCTACTGCACAATTCTGTATTGGCACGGCCTCCAAAGCTGGTTCCAGCAAGACGATTTCGCATGGCTGGGACTCGGTGATGAATGGACCACATTTCCCCAACTCTTGCGAACTCTGTTCCAGCCCATGGCCCAGGGAACTATTCGTCCCATCAGCGAACGTGCCTATTTTATGGTGTTTCGCGAACTGTTTGACCTGGACGCTTTCCCCTACCGGGCCCTCGCCTTTCTAACCCAGTTCGGCAATCTGATTCTGTGGAACCTCATCGCCCGCCGCTTGACCGGATCAGCCGTGGTGGGCTTTTTAGCCGCCATGCTCTGGTGTTCCAACAGTGTCCTTTTCTGGCCACTTTCCTGGACATCGGCATACAATCAGATTTTGTGCGCGTTCGTCCTGTTGCTGGCGCTGTACCTGTTCTTGCGTTACGCAGAAACTGGACAACGAAAATATTACTGCTGGCAGTGGATCGTGTTCCTCATTGGCTTTGGCGTGCTGGAAGAAAATGTTGTTTATCCAGCGCTGGCCTTGACCTATGCGTCTTTCTTCGCTCGCAAATATGTTTGGCAAGCCGCATGGTTAGCACCGGCAAGCGTACTTTACGCCATCGCTCATCAGTACTTTGCCAAGTCTTCGCACAAGGGAATTTACGCCATGGAAGTTGGCGCAAAAACGTTGCCAGCTTTGCTGCAATATTGGACTTTCTCAATTTGGCCATCCAACTTTGAATCCCCTGTTTCCATTCCAGCCATGGCCATATTAACTATCGCTCTGCTTGCCTATCTGCTTTGGCGCGGACGTAACGAACCCGTCGCACTCTTTGCGCTGGCCTGGTTTCTAATCACCGTCGCCCCGTACTTGTTGGTGCCCAATCACATCTCCGATTATTATCTGGTTGTCCCAACCATTGGCCTGGCATTGTTCGCTGCAAATGCTCTGCACACGGCATGGGGAACCAATATTGTGCTGCGAATCGTCGTCGTAATTTTGACTGCCCTTCACGTGTTGCCTTCGGCGTACATGGCGTGGACAAGCTGCCTTCATGCCAGAACGGAAAGCACTGTCGTCAAGAATCTGGTGCTCGGTGTGGATCAACTCACCCCAAATCTAAGGAACAAGAACATCTTCTTAGAGGGGATTGATAATCAACTTTTCAGCACAGCGATCTATCATCATCCCTTCCGATTATTGGGAATGACTCGCGTGTACGTTACGCCTGAGGATGCGGCAAAGCTTCAACCCTGGCAGGGCATTCAGGATTTTTCAAGCTTTTCATTGCCTGCCAATTCGGTTCTGCATAGTCTTGAAAATGGCAGCGGCGTCGCACTACGATTTGATGGACAACGGTTGACTAACATCACACCTTCCTACAGGGAACAGCTCAGTAAACTGGTGAAGGCCGATGGCCCACCACGTCGTATAGACCCCGGCCTGAGCCTGTTTGACGAATATTTGACATCCGGTTGGTACCTCGCCGAACAGCGCCATCGTTGGATGTCACAACGTGCGGTGTTCTTAATTGGGAATGCCCGCAACCCTGGCGAATCTTTGCACGTCGCCTGTTCTTGTGCAGAAATTCAACAGCGGGATATGCCCTTTACCTTAACTGCTACCATTGCTGGCAAGC
>JAYWBH010000149.1:0-7064 GCA_043781815.1 Bryobacterales bacterium
ATTGAACGGTTGACGCTGGTGATGAACCGCGTACGCCAAGCCAGTATTACTCGCGAAATTATCGAAGTTGTCAGCGGCGCGTCGGCGCTCGAATAGCGCTCGCCCGATTCGAGGAGAAAGTTTTCTATGTCAGAAGTCGTTGGTAAAGTCATTCAAATCGCCGGACCGGCAGTGGACATTCAGTTCCCTGAAGGTCAGGTTCCAGTTATCTACACTGCTATTCGCATCACCAGCGAAGGCTTCAACGTTCCCACGCCCATCAATATTATTTGCGAAGTGGCGCAACATATTGGTGAGAATCGTGTCCGTACGATTGCGCTGCAACCTACTGATGGTATGGTTCGCGGCATGAAGTCGGTGAGCTTAGGCAAGCCGGTAACGGTGCCTGTGGGCAAGCAGACTTTGGGCCGCGTGTTGAACGTAATTGGCGAACCGGTAGACATGATGGGTCCGGTGAATGCGACGGTTCACATGCCGATTCATCGTTCGGCTCCAGCATTTGACGAACAGGCAACCGGGTTGACCATGCTTGAAACCGGCATCAAGGTGATCGACCTGATTGAGCCTTACCTTAAGGGTGGCAAGATCGGGTTGTTCGGCGGCGCAGGTGTGGGAAAGACCGTGATCATCATGGAACTGATCAACAACATCGCCATGCATCATGGTGGTGTATCGGTGTTCACGGGTGTTGGCGAACGGACTAGGGAAGGGAACGATCTGTGGTTGGAAATGCAGGAATCGGGTATTGTGGACCCCGCCGATTACACCAAGTCGAAAGTGGCGCTTATCTATGGCCAGATGACAGAGCCGCCAGGTGCGCGTCTTCGCGTGGGCCTGACTGGTTTGACGGTTGCGGAGTATTTCCGCGACGAAGAAAATCAGGACGTGCTGCTGTTCATCGACAACATTTTCCGCTTTACGCAAGCAGGTTCAGAAGTATCGGCACTGCTTGGTCGCATGCCTTCGGCGGTGGGTTATCAGCCGAACTTGGCCACGGAAATGGGCGAATTGCAGGAACGCATTACGTCGACGAAAAAGGGTTCCATCACTTCGGTGCAGGCGATTTACGTGCCCGCTGACGATTACACCGATCCAGCACCAGCCACGGCGTTTGCTCACTTGGATGCGACGACGAACTTGTCGCGCGAAATCGCGGCATTGGGGATCTATCCGGCGGTCGATCCGCTGGCTTCGACGTCCCGTATTTTGGATCCGGCGGTGTTGGGTGCTGAGCATTATGATTGCGCCCAGCAAGTAAAGCAGACCTTGCAACGCTATAAGGATTTGCAGGATATTATTGCGATCTTAGGGATTGACGAATTGTCCGATACGGACAAGCTGATTGTGGGCCGGGCTCGTAGAATTCAGAACTTCCTTTCGCAACCTTTCCATGTGGCAGAACAGTTCACTGGCTTTAAGGGTAAGTATGTGAAGCTGGCCGATACTATCAAGGGCTTCCAAGGCGTTTGCGATGGCAAGTACGACGATATTCCTGAGCAGGCTTTCTACATGCAGGGGACAATTGAAGACGTGCTGGCGAAGGCTGAAGAAATGAAGAAGGTCAGCTAGGCGAGTCGGTTTATCATGGCGGAAACTTTCTTGCTGGAAATCACAACGCCGGAACGACTCATTGCACGTGAGCCGGTGACGGAAGCACAGATCCCAGGCCTTGATGGGTACCTGGGAGTGTTGCCGGGTCACGCGGCTTTGCTCGGCGAGCTAGGCTTCGGCGAATTGAGTTACAAGACAGGCGGCACGTTGCATCATGTTGTGGTCCACGGCGGTTTTGTGGAGATCAACGGGGATACAACGCGCGTGCTGTGCACGTCAGCGGAGATGCCGGATCAGATCGATCTGGAACGGGCGAAGGCTGCGCTGGATAAGGCGCGGAAGCTGCTGGTTTCTTCAGGGGACATGGATATTGCACATGTTCTGGAAGCGTCGAAGCGAGCTGAAGCTCGGGTGTTCGCGGCAAGTAAATTGGCGGGGACGAAGTAAGTTTCTTGCAAGGCTTGCAGAAAGCTCCGCAGTTAGAACAACGCCACTGCGCTTCACATCAATTAACGACTGGCTACCGTCTCGCGAAGCAGTGCTTCGTGGAGCAGGTTCTTGATGTACGTTTCATAGGTGATTCCCTTCGATTGGGACAGTTTGATCGCCATCTCAATATCTGGCTCACCCAGCCGAATTGTTACCACTCCTGTGACGGGACGATGGAACATACCTCTCACGCCACCTGCTAGGCTCCTAAGTTCCGGGATATCGCTGAAATCAATTTCACTGTCTGGCATTTGAGCAAGCATATCGAGTTCTTTGTGTTGGGTGTTATTAAGTTTCTTCTGCATAGAGATTTCTTTCCCCCGGATTAGCCTTTCTCGCTGAGATCAGCCGGATAACTTCTTCCTCCTCATTGAACATGCGCGTATGCGCCACCAGCAAAATCGAATCTCGAACCCAACCAATAGTAACCCACCGCTGTTCACCGCCTGTATCCCTATCTTGAATTGAAATTGATGTTGGATCTTCAAATACCAGTTTGGCGGTCTCAAATGTGATGCGATGCTTCTCTTTGTTCGCCCGGTTTTTGTTTTCGTCCCAGGCGAATCGCATCTCCATTTAGCTCTATTATAGTGGGTTAATGGACTTGCAGGAGACACACTATGACAAAGTGTGAAGTCATCCTTTACTGGAGCAACGAGGATCAGGCTTTTATAGCCGAAGTCCCGGAACTTCCCGGTTGCGCTGCGGACGGACCAACTCGTCAGGACGCTTTGGCCAATGTCGAAACGGTCATTGCGCAATGGATCGAAACAGCCCGTGAGCTTGGGCGTGCTATCCCTGAACCTAAAGGCCGGTTGATCTTTGCCTAATTTGCTCATCCCAACCATCGCTGCCGGAATCGAATTGCCTGAGTCCAAAATCGCCGAGATCTGCCGCCGCCACCAAGTCCTGGAGCTATCCCTGTTTGGTTCCGCCGCGCGCGGGGAAATGCGGCCTGATAGCGACGTCGACCTCCTTGTCGATTTTCTACCCGGAGCTCGCCCTAGCCTACTGGGTGTATCCGCGATGATGCGCGAACTCACCGTCCTGATTGGCCGCAGGGTTGATCTGGCCGTCAAGCCCGCATTAAAGCCACTCATCCGGGACGGCGTGCTTGCGGATGCCCGACTCATCTATGCGGCGTGATCATTAACGGCTGCGATTCAACTCCGTTGCGGATATCGCCGGGGGTAGGCATCAAACGGACAGTCTCCTCGTTGGTGTACATTAACAAATAGAGGACGTAGGCGATATCCCAACAGTAAAAGGCATTCCAGGAGCACACCGGTTTTTCTTTTACAGTTTCGACTGCAATGAACCAATGCATGTTCATGTTCAACGAGAATCGATGTTATGCAAATTTTGGCTAGAGCCGCTTGCGCTGGCTCACAACCGGGGATTCTCAACACAAGAACTGAATCGGATTCGCCTGGCAATCCAAACGAGCTTGAGGCAAATACGGGAGGCGTGGCGTGAGCACCGCGGTGATCGTTGATTCCAGAGTGAAAGATGTTTCGGTTACGGATGAGTTCATCACATTCCATCTTGTTGATGGCAGGGTGGTCAGCGTTCCGTTAGCTTGGTCGTGGCGCTTGTGTGATGCTTCACCAGCGCAACGGAATCGTTTTGAAATCCTCGGCGAAGGCTACGGTGTGCATTGGCCTGACGTGGATGAGGACCTCAGCGTGGAAGGAATGCTCTATGGGATTCCAGCCCGGATTCCAACGCAATCATAGACGATCATGAATCTTGGCCGCGTGGATCGCAAGCAAATCCTTTAGGCCTTTCGTTGCGGATATTGCGAATGGATGATATCTTTTAACTAGGACACCTCATGGTTGAAGAATCCATCGCTTTACCAGAATCAGAAAACGCTCAAATCCGGGAGCTGCATCATATGCTCCAACTCGGTTCGCCGGCGTTGGTTGGTGCGCATGGGGAACGCTTGGCGCTACCTCCTGCCGTGTTCGGGTTGCTGAAGGACATTGTCCGCAACATGAATCAGGGCCGTGCCATTGTCCTGATTCCCGAGAACCAGCAACTCACCACACAGCGCGCTGCAGATCTGATGGGTGTTTCCAGGCCACATCTGATTAAACTTATTGATGCAGGTGAGTTGCCGTTTCATATGGCCGGAACCCATAGACGGATTTTCCTCAACGACCTTGTCGCCTATCAAAAGCGTCGTGATTCCGCGCGAAAGGCTGCTCTTGACCAAATAGCTAAGGACGCGTTCGAGTCTGGTCTGTATGACCGAACGGGCATGCCAGAAGGCGGCCAGGACGAGTGAAAGCGGACCTCCGCGTCGTTCTGGACGCGTGCGTGCTCATCCCAATGCCGCTTGCCGATACCCTTTTGCGGATGGCCGAGGCTCCCCGGCTGTACCGGCCCATGTGGTCCCAAATGATCATGGATGAAGTTAGACGGAACCTCATCGCCAAATGGAACATGCCCGATGCAAAGGCTCATCGACGGGAACAAGAAATTCGCCGCCATTTTCCCGAGGCGATTGTTGACGGTTTTGAACCACTAATCGAGATCATGACTAATGAGCAGAAGGACCGCCATGTTCTTGCCGCAGCGGTTCGATCCCACTCCGAATTGATCGTCACTTATAATCGCCGGGACTTTCCTGCAAATGCCATGGAACCTTGGGGAATCGAAGTGCAAGGGCCATCGGCATTCCTGCGTGGGCTCTACGAACTTGAGCCTGAGGTTTTCGTAAGCAAACTACAGGAACAGGCTTCCAAAGTTGGATTGCCGCTGGATCAACTTTTGCTGAGGTTATCTAAGAACGTTCCCAGTTTCGTCGAATTTCTTTCACAGAGAATTGGGTGATGTGCGGAGTAGTTTAGTTGCAGATGTGAAATAGTAATTTTGCAGCAAGTTGCCGTGAGCTGTTAGAATAGTAAAGTTACAGCGATTGTCGGGCTGTGGCGCAGCCTGGTAGCGCGCTTGCTTGGGGTGCAAGAGGTCGCGAGTTCGAATCTCGCCAGCCCGACCATTTCCCCACTCCACTCTACTTTCCGCAACTTCCAGTATTTCAGAACTCAAATTTTAGGATTGATTAAGATGGCGGAGAGAGAGGGATTCGAACCCTCGGTAGGATTTCTCCTACACACGCTTTCCAAGCGTGCGCCTTAAACCACTCGGCCATCTCTCCGTTTTCAGACTATTCTTGTGAGACTCGCAAGAATTTTGGTTGAGTCGTAAACTCACCCTCAGTTTACCGCGACCCGGTATAGAAAGTCACGCACCCTTAAAAACCACTCCGTCGGTAAGGACTCCAGCGCACCTGATTTCGTCCTGTCGCACCAGACCTCCGCCGTCGATATCCCGGTTGGTCCTAGCAGCCCTTGCAGCGCTTGCTCTCTGGGTAGTTTTCCTGCCAACGCTATGTCCTGCGCAACGTTGCGATCCATAAGAGACATTACATTGGGCCTCGCTGATTTTTCTGTTGGAGAACTTACTGCCTGGCACAAAAATTCCCTCATGCGGGGATACGCGATTCGATCCGCCCGCGCTTCGGACTCGGGTAGTTTCAGTGATGAAAGCGTATGCTTAGGAACTACTGCCTCCAAAACCCGAACTTCCATGGGGTAGGTAATCCATCGATCGGGAATCCACATCTGCGGTTCCACTTTTACTCGTTCGACTTTCGCGTCGGGGGCCACCCACAAATCCATTAGAAAGTTCAGCGCACCATGTGTGGGAATCTTAGCCGAATACGGCAACTTCACTTCTTCCAATTCCTGCGGCTCTCCGCTGGGCAAGTGCTTCTCCAAATACAAAGTTGCCTTCAAAGCGTTTTCAGGATTTAATCCAATATAGACTGTAACCGGTGTGCCTGCCGGGGCCTCCAGCGTGACATGAAATGAACTGAATGCGTTGCGCAGAACTGGCGGCGACAAGATCTCGCGACCTTTTTGATTCATGCGGTCTATGGGGAGCACCTGGCCGTCTGGCGCGGGACGTTGGAACTCGGAACGGACGTAGATCTCCTGTCCAAAACAGAAGACCGGCAACAGCATTAGAATCCAGGATTTCATTTAAATACACCAAGGGCAGGCCATATTGCGCCTGCCCTGTTATTTTCCGATTTTTTAGGACGCCATGTCGAACTTTTCCTGGTGCACCGACGGGTCGCCCTTTACCATCACAGGCTTTCCCAGAATTCCTTCCAGTTCTTCCAAATAATGCGTCTCAGTGGATTTCAACACTTTGGCCACTTCCGGATTGACGCGCAAGATGACGTCTTTGCCGTCAAACACTTTGGCCATCTTCATTGCTTCCGTGAGAATTTCACCAATCACCGTCTGCACACTCTTCACGTAGCCTGCGCCTTCACAATAAGGACAGGGAGCACATAGGGTGCGTTCCAGGCTCTGCTTGACGCGCTTGCGGGTAATTGCTACCAGACCGAAATCGTTGAACTGCAGAATCTTATACGGGGCGCGATCAGACCGCATCGCATCTTCCAAAGCCTGCATCACCTTTGCCCGATTCTTGCGCTCATCCATGTCGATGAAATCGACCACAATGATGCCGCCTAAATCGCGCAAACGCATTTGCCGGACAATTTCTTTCACTGCCTCAGTATTGGTCTTGACGATGGTATCTTCCAGGCGGTTCGATTTGCCGACGAACTTACCCGTATTGATATCAATTGCCACCAAAGCTTCCGTCTGATTGATAACAATGTAGCCACCGCTCTTCAGCCACACCTTGGGACGAAGCGCTTTTTCCAGTTCCGCAGTTACTCCAAAGGAATCGAAAATCGGCGCTGGACGGGTGTACAAACGTACCCGATTGACTAAAGCAGGTTGAAAGCGTTCAACGAAATGTACAGTGGATTCGTACATCTCCTCGTTATCCAGCCAAATGTTTTTGAAGGTAGTGGTTAACTGGTCGCGCAGGATTCGCTGAACGATGTCCAGATCATGATGCACCAGAACCGGTGCCGGACGACGTTCCGCTTTGGTCTTGATATCCATCCACAGGTTGTGGAGGAATTGCATATCGGC
>JAYWBH010000150.1:0-2259 GCA_043781815.1 Bryobacterales bacterium
ATCCACTGGCTTAAAACTCTCCATTGGTGGTTTGAAAACCAGTCGGTTTGTTGTGTGTCTGGCCGCCCATGCCTATCCATCGGGCGATCCATTCAATCATTTCATCTGGGGTCACAGATGGGTAACCGAACAGCCGATGACAGCGGCTGGCATCGTTCAACAAAGCGGTTGGCCCTTCAATCCCGGTGAACTGTGGTTGAACACCATAGTGTTCCCCAAATCGATTGGCAATGGCCCGCACGGAAAGTGTTTCAGGTCCAGCAAGGTTCAACACAGTGGGCGGCGAACTGGCAAAAGGAAACGCACGCAAGGCTACGGAATTGGCGTCCCCCTGCCAAATGACGTTTACTGCGCCCATGGAAACATTCACCAGCTTTCGTTCAAACACCTTCAATCCGATATCCAGCAGAACGCCATAACGCAGATCAATGGCATAGTTCAGCCGTAACATAGCAACGCGCACGCCTTGAGTTCGTGAAAAATAATCGAACATGCGCTCTCGTCCACGGCCTGTTTGGGCGTACTCACCCAACGGGTCCATGCGCGTTTCCTCACGAGCCCCGCCTTCACCTAACGGCATAAACGGATAAACATTGCCGCTTGAAAAGGCAACAATGCGCGACGTGCTGAACCGTTCTGCAATTAACGCAGGCAAGTAAACATTCATTGCCCAGGTGAGCGCTGGATCTGTGGAGGAACCAAATTTTCGCCCGCTCATAAACAATACATTCGCCACATCAGGAAGGGCCGCCAACTGTTTACGATCCAATAAATCTGCTGATAAAACTTCAACGCCGGTTGCTTCCAGGCGATGCTTTGCCTCCGTATCCGTCCAGCGCGAAACGGCAATGGTGCGCTTGCCAGCTCTGGCTGCTCGCATGGCCAAGGTGGGGCCCATCTTGCCGCCTGCGCCTAGTATAAGAAGATCGCCGTCTAGCGCCTGCATGGCTGAAAGGTCCTGTTCACTGGGCTTAGAAAGCATTTCCTCCAACTGCTGCACAGAGCCAATCATCGCTTGTACCCAATTTTTCGCAGAAAATCATGGCGGGCATCCTGGTCATCGGGCGTCTCAACACCTTTTGGCGAAGATCCGTCAATCACACCAAGGATGCCTCTGCCTTGTTCGGATTCCACTACGATCAATTGCACCGGGTTGGCCGTAGCACAGAAAATATTGGCCACCTCAGGCACATCTTTAATGCGTCCTAGAACGTTGATAGGGAAACCGTCTTTCAGCAGGACCACGAAAGTGTGGCCCGCGCCAATGGCAGTTGCATTGCGCACGGTGGCCGCCATCAGCTTTGCATCGTTACCATCAAAGCGCGTCAGGCAAGGGCCCGACGCTTCGTTAAAAGCCACCCCGAATTTCATTTGAGGCACGGCGTTGACAATCGCTTCGTAAATGTCTTCCACGGTCTTAATGAAATGACTTTGACCAACAATGATGTTGGCCCCCTCAGGGATTTCCAGGCTTACAAGTTTCAAGTCCATGGACTGATTATGGCTCATGCTATGATCCTAAGCGAATGCTCGAATATTCGATTGGTGTGGACCTTGGCGGTACAAATTTACGCGCCGCAGCAGTGGACCGGGATGGAAAGATACTGGAAAAGCACGCCCAGTCTACCGATATGACGCGGGGTCGCGATGAAGTGATTGCCGACATTGTCAGCGGCATCAATACGGTTCGGCAAAAGATTGGGCCGTCCAGCAAATTGGCCGGTGTAGGAATTGGTGTTCCGGGATTCATTTTGATTGAAAAAGGATTCGTCACAAATTCTAACAATCTTCCGGTGCTTGAAAACTTTCCCTTGCGCGACGAAATTGAACGTCTGTTGGGCGCGCAAATCATTTTGGAAAATGACGCGAACGCCGCCGCACTTGGAGAAAAGTGGATGGGTGCCGGTAAACAAGTGGACGACCTGGTTCTGCTGACGCTGGGGACAGGAATTGGCGGTGGTATTATTTGCGGAGGCAGGGTCCTGCACGGCGCAGTGGGCATGGCCGCCGAATTAGGACACATCACCATTGACCCCAATGGCAACCCTTGCGGCTGCGGTAATTTTGGATGCCTGGAAAAAATAGCTTCAGCCACAGCGGTGGAAGCAATGGCCGATATGATGAGCCTTGGTGATCACCTGAACAGCGTGCAGGTTTACGAATTGGCCCTGGATGGCAACGAAAAAGCCAAAATGATTTTTCATCAAATGGGTTGGGCACTGGGAGTTGGGCTGGCCAATTTGATCAATATTTTTAACT
>JAYWBH010000151.1:0-2259 GCA_043781815.1 Bryobacterales bacterium
ACGATAGGCCACTTGGGGCTTGCCGACATTCGCTTCAACGCCGAATTCGCGTCGCATGCGCTCTACAATAATTTCCAGATGCAACTCGCCCATACCGGCCAGAATGGTCTGACCTGTTTCCTGATCGGTCGATACCTTTAAGGTGGGATCTTCCTGCACCAGTTTGGCAATGGCCATACCCAGCTTTTCCTGGTCAGGCTTGGACTTAGGTTCAATCGCTAACTGAACAACCGGGGTTGGGAAATCGATGGCTTCCAGGACGACAGGCGATTTTTCATCGCAAATCGTATCCCCAGTCATGGCCGCTTTCAAGCCCACAGCGGCGCAAATATCGCCAGCCATGATGTCTTGAATTTCCTCACGCTTGTTGGCGTGCATTTTAACCAGACGACCAATGCGTTCGCGACGGCCTTTGGCTACGTTGTAAACGGACTCACCAGAGTTCAACTTGCCCGAATAGACACGAATGAAGGAAAGCTGACCCACAAACGGATCGGTCATGATCTTAAAGATGAGGGCCGAAAACGGCTCGTTGTCATCAGCGTGCCGGATTACTTCCACTTCTGGATCGTCTACAGAACAACCCTTGATGGCCGGAATGTCCAGCGGAGAAGGCAGGTAATCCACAACGGCGTCAAGCATATTCTGCACGCCTTTGTTCTTGAACGCCGAACCACAAATTACCGGGAAAATCTTTTGGGTGATGACAGCTTTGCGTAAGGCAGCCTTCAATTCCACTTGCGTAGGAACTTCACCTTCCAAATACTTGTGCATTAATGCATCATCAGTTTCGGAAATGCGTTCCACTAACTTATCGCGATACTCATCGGCTAACTCTTGCAAGTCTTCCGGAATGGGTCCATCGTCAAACAACGCACCCAACGATTCATCGCGCCAAATGCGCGCCGTCATGGTGATTAAATCGACAACGCCTTTAAAGTTTTCTGCTGCGCCAACCGGAATTTGCAAGGCCACCGGGCTGCACTTCAAGCGGTCTACGATGGTTTGCACGGAGCGGTAAAAATCAGCGCCGACGCGATCCATTTTGTTAATGAAGCAGATGCGTGGAACACGATATTTATCAGCTTGACGCCACACTGTTTCCGATTGCGGCTGTACACCAGCCACAGCGTCAAACACAGCTACCGAACCATCCAGAACACGCAGGGAACGTTCCACTTCAGCGGTGAAATCCACGTGGCCTGGGGTGTCAATAATGTTGATGACAACGTCGTTCCATTGGCAGGTGGTGGCGGCCGATGTAATCGTAATGCCGCGTTCCTGTTCTTGCTCCATCCAGTCCATGGTGGCCGTGCCTTCATGAACTTCACCGATCTTGTAAGTGCGACCGGTGTAATAGAGGATACGCTCCGTAGTCGTAGTTTTGCCGGCATCAATGTGGGCCATGATGCCGATGTTACGCATTCTTTCAAGTGGGACTAGTCTAGGCATGTTAACTAACTAAATACTCACTACCAGCGGTAATTGGCGAAGGCTTTATTGGCTTCAGCCATACGGTGAACGTCGTCTTTCTTCTTGATTGCTCCGCCACGCATATTCGCGGCGTCCAGCAATTCATTGGCAAGGCGGTCAGCCATGCCTTTTTCCGAACGGGATCGGGCGTTTCCAATGATCCAGCGCAACGCCAAAGACGTGCGACGGTTATTGGGAACTTCCACCGGTACCTGGTAGTTTGCACCACCAACCCGGCGAGTTTTGACTTCCAGCAACGGCTTAGCGTTTTCGACAGCCTTCTTAAACAGCTTTAAGGCATCATCGTTAGCTTTGTCAGCCATCTTGGTCATGGCCGAGTAAAATACACCCTGGGCCACTGCTTTCTTGCCATCCCACATCATCGAATTTACAAATTTCTCAACCAGGGTCGAGTTGTAGATAGGATCCGCCAGGATATCGCGAATTTCTGCTCTTCTTCTACGGGGCATAAATCAAAATCCTTTTGTTACGCCGACTTCGGGCGCTTAGCGCCATACTTGGAGCGGCTCTGCTTGCGCTTTGCCACGCCTGCGGTATCGAGCGTTCCGCGAACCACGTGATAGCGAACACCCGGCAAATCCTTGACACGACCGCCGCGGATCAGCACAATCGAGTGCTCCTGCAGGTTATGGCCTTCACCAGGAATGTAGGTGGTCACTTCAATACCATTGGTCAAACGAACACGAGCAACCTTACGTAGAGCCGAATTTGGCTTTTTCGGGGTTGTTGTGTAGACACGGGTGCAAACGCCACGGCGCTGCGGGC
>JAYWBH010000152.1:0-7061 GCA_043781815.1 Bryobacterales bacterium
ATTCACGAAACGGTGCAGCGTCATATTGACTCGAAGCAAATCTCCGGGGCCGTCACATTGGTGATCCGCAAAGGTCGAATCGCCCATCTGGAAGCCCACGGCTTGATGGATGTGGATATGAAGAAACCGATGACCAAAGATTCCATTTTTCGCATCTGGTCCATGTCCAAGCCCATTGCTGGAACAGCCATCCTGATGTTGATGGAAGAGGGCAAAGTGCGCCTTAATGATCCTGTTTCGAAATTCATACCGGAATTTAAGGGGATGAAAGTAGCCGTCACGCAAGCCGCTCCTCTGCCTACTTATACCGTTCCAGCAACTCGTGAGATCACCATTCAAGACCTGCTGACCCACGTATCCGGCCTGGGCAGTGGACCAGCCAGCACCGCCGAAATGCCTCGCATCGCACGAAAACCAGGCGATACATTGGCTGATTATATTCCCCGATTGGGAACAACGCCTCTTGATTTCCAACCTGGCTCGAGATGGACCTACAGCCCCGCAGCAGCGTTCGATACTCTGGGCCGAGTCGTCGAAATTGCTTCTGGCCTGACGTTCGACCAATTTCTACGCCAACGTATTTTTGATCCCCTGGGAATGAAGAATACATTTTTCAACCCAGGCGAAAATCATTTGTCCCAAATTCCATCGACCTACCACCGGGACGCCGCTGCATTGGTGAAGACGGAAGCAATGAATCGCATGTTCGGCCCAACCTATTTTTCCGGCGGCGGCGGCTTGTTTTCTAGAGCAGAAGATTACGCTCAGTTCGCTGAAATGTTACTGGAAGGAGGTCAGCTCAACGGCAAGCGTTTCCTAAGTCCCAAGACGGTGGAACTGATGGCGTCGATCTTTGTTCCAGATACCATGCCCGGTAGATCTGCTGGACGCGGATTCGGACTCAGCGTGCAGGTGATCAGCGACCCAATCGCCGCAGGTCAACGCGTATCGCAAGGCAGTTTTGGATGGGATGGCGCGTACGGTACACATTTCTGGATAGACCCGAAGGAGAAAATTGTGGGAATCCTAATGATTCAAACCGACAATCCGAATCGTCAATTGGATCGTGATTTTGAAAATGCAGTGATGCAGTCGATTGTAGAGTAATTGTTGAGGCGGTACTTGCTAAACTAAGAAGAATTGATGTCGCGGGCCCTTAGCTCAGCGGTTAGAGCAGGGGACTCATAATCCCTTGGTCGTAGGTTCAAATCCTACAGGGCCCACCAATTGAATCAATAACATGCGAGCGTTTCAGGCGCTCGTTTTTCAATTTGGACGGCTCACTGTGGGGACTTTTGTGGGGACCACGTTTGAATTTCGCGCATGACTCGGCCCTTCCAATGCCTCCACCGCCTTGCGTTTTCCGACCATGCTGATGTGACTGTAGCGTTCCAGCATTGAGCGCGACACGTGGCCAGCAAGCGCCATTATGGTGCTATCAGGCGCGCCCGCTTCGGCCATTCTAGAAATCGCAGTATGGCGCAAGTCGTGGAAGCGGCAAACTACTCCCGCCTTTTTCTTTGCGTTCTCCCAAGAAGTTTGCAGATTCGTTGCCGGTCTGCTGGGATCGTTCGGCTTCGGACTGCCCCACGCAAAGCAATGCCATTCCGGTTTCAGTTCTACGAACTGCGTCGCGAACCATCCGGCATGTTGGCTGAAGACGGCAAACAGGGTATCGTTCATCGGGATCATTCGGCCCGTGCCTGCCGACGTCTTCGCCCGCCCTACTCGCAAAGTACGCTTGTCGAGGTCAACTTGCCCCCACGTGAGTGAAGTAATTTCCCCCGCCCGCATGCCGGTTGTAAGGGCAATGCGAATGAATGTTCCAATGAGCGGAAACCGCGATTCATCCGCAGCTCGAAGAAGGCGGGTTTCTTCGTCCACGCTGATCGCCCGTCCAATGTCCTTGCGCTCTTCAAGTTTCCGCACGTCGGGCCACAATACAGACCAATCCTTGCCGATGGCACGGCTCAATTCACCCAATTCCATGTTGATCGTCCGGCCCGATGCGCCTTCTTTCTGCCGTTGCCGGATGTAGGAACGGATGCGGTCCTCATTCAAGTCACCCATGAGAACAGTTCCAAGATGCTTTGAAACCCAAGCCAAACGCTTTCTACTGAAGGCAAAAGATGACGCGCGATGAGTCAGCGGGTACGCTTCCTTGTAGCGTTGCACGATTTCCCCGACGGAGTAAATGCGTTTTTCCCGTTGTTCGATAGGCATCCCTGCCAGGGTCTTTTCGAGTTCCTTCCGACGGTTTTTCTCGGACTCAACGGCAATCGTTTTCCTGCTTGTCTTCGCCGATTCCCGGAATCGTTTCCCAGAAAAGATGAACTCATACCACCAAACATCGCCACGCTTGAAAACCGCCATCTCTATCCCTCCACCTTTCCCGATTCGTTTTCGTTGAGTTCCCGTTTCAATTGCTCTTGCCGGTCAATTGGAAGCTTGTCCAGTTCTGTCTTCAATTCGGCCACCTTCCGCTCGAACCATGCCCGGTCCTTCGGTTCCTTATCGCGTGTATTGCTTGTTCGCTTCGCCATTCGCCTCACTCAAATCTTGTCGCATTCCCTACGCGACCTGCCTACAAAACCAACAGAACTCCCATCCTGCGGGATCATGCCGCCCTCAGTGCTTCGGCCACGTATTGAAACCGCCATGCGGTACCGCGCCGGGTTGTGAAGCCCTGCCGGTTCAGTTCTGCGGCAATTTGCCGTGTGGTGAAATTCGCCACCTTCAATTCCCGGATACGGGAGATGATACCTTGTTCCGCCGGGTCAGCCTCCAGGTGCAAACCGTCCGCAGCCATGCGGAAACCGAAGGTAATGGTTCCGACACGTTCGCCATTGGCCCGTTTGTGCCGCATGGCGTCCCGCGTCCGTTCGCCGATAGCTTCCCGTTCCCATTGGCTTACCGAAACCATGATGTTCAAAACAAGCCGTCCCGCCGCTGATCGCGTATCCAAGGAGTCCGCCACGGAAACCAACGAAACCCCGCGCCGCTCGAACCGCTTCAGTAGCACGGCAAGGTCTGCTACCGAACGTGTGAGCCTATCCAATTTCGCAATAATCACGGTATCCACTTCGCCAGCATCTACCAAAGACAGAAGCCGATCCATTCCCGGACGATTCAAGGACTTTGCCGATTCCCCAGCATCCACGATGACTTCCGCCAGTTCCGCCCCTTGAACGACTGCCATGGCCCGAACCTTTTCCGTTTGAGCATCCAGCGAAACCCCGAAGTCCGCCTGCTTTTCTGTGCTCACTCTAACGTATCCGATAGCCTTCATACTTTCATTGTAGTTTGTTATATAACCAACTACAAGCACTTTGTTATATAATTAACGTATGACGGAAACAAACAAACGAATGGGACGGCCACCTGAAGGTTTAGGCAAACAGGGTGAGCCCGCCCGCATCCGGGACTATCCCAAACTATTAGTAACCATCCGGCCCGCCGTGCGAAGCCGGTTGAAGGCTATCGCGTTGGTTGAAGAGCGTCCGGCATGGCAGATTATTGAAGACTCCATTGCCATGTACTTCGACCAGCTTCAACCCGAACAACGCCGCGCCGTTCAGTCCGTGATCAAACGGGAAACCCGGTCTTGAAGCAATCTTGTCATGTAACGGCACCGTTGAATGACGGATGCTGTCATTTCGATTTTTTAGGCTTCCACTCGCGGCTCAATTTTTGAGCTTCTGCGATTTGGGCAGGAGTCATATCTTTTTCCAAGGCATCCCTTGCCGTTTTGCCAATCTCGTTTCCCTGTGCCGCAGCCAAGTTCCTCCACATGTAGGAAGCGACAAGATCTTTCGTCACGCCTACCCCTATTACATACATTGCGCCTAAGTTCGACTGTGCGTTTGCATCACCCTGATCAGCAGCTTTGCGATACCAAACTACCGCCTGTACCGCATCTTTTGGAACACCGTCGCCGGTGCTGTACATGGTCCCCAAATTGAACTGTGCAGTTGCATCACCCTGATCAGCCGCCTTGCGATACCAAACTACCGCCTGCGCCGCATCTTTTGGAACACCGTCGCCGTTGTTGTACATGTTCCCCAAATTGAACTGTGCGTTTGCATCACCCTGATCAGCAGCTTTGCGGTACCAAACCACCGCCTGTGCCGCATCCTTCGGAACACCTTCGCCCTTGCCGTACATCACGCCCAAGTTGAACTGTGCGATTGCATCACCCTGTTCCGCAGCTTTGCGATACCAGTTGACTGACTGCGGGTAGTCAATTTTCACCCCCTGACCGTTCCGATACAAATTGCCTAGCATCCATTGTGCTGCGGAATAACCTTGTTCAGCAGACTTACGGTATAAACCGACAGCCACTTCAAGATCCTGAGGAATTCCTGTCCCAAAAAAATAAGCAGTGGCTAAAGTGTACTGGGCACTCGGATTCCCTTTTTCCGCCGATCTTTGATACCAGGTGACTGCCTCCTTTTCGCTCTTAGAAACGCCTTCTCCTTCCGCATACATATGGCCGATCATTAATTGCGAGAAAGTATCCCCAAGTTCAGCACCTTTGGTGAACCATTTAAGCGCTTCAGCGTAGTTTCGACCAACACCTATTCCCGCTCTATACATCTCGCCGAGCCTATAAATAGCGAGATCATGGCCCTGTCCCGCAGCTTCTCGGTACCAAAAGAAAGCCAGCGTAACGTCCTGATCTATCCCATCGCCAGTTCTATATTTGTAACCGAGTTCAAACTGAGCCGCCGAATTCCCCTGTTCCGCAGACGCGCGTAAATTAGCAATCGGCTTTTTAGTTTGCTGCTCCTGGGAAAAGACAGCAACGGCACAAACGGCTAAAACGACTATTCTAAGAGATTTCCACATATCAAGAATTATCCTAAATCAAAGGTCCCTGCTGAGTTAGAGTTGCCACCATTACAATGCAACAAGGCACTTCGACAGTCTCGTAACAAACATTGAAGGTACTGCCTTGTGGCTTTCGCCTGCTTGGAATATCGTCCATGCTTTGTGACTGCCTGCCGGATACGTTCGATTCCTTCCGCCGTTCTTACTCCAGTGGATAACCCGCCGTGCAATTTACATTTTCCATTCGGCATTGCCGGGCATCGGCACGCAGTACCGGCACGCGTCTTTGCACCGCACCGTGGGGCCTTCAACCAATCTCCAGGCGGGTTACCGTTTTTCAACCAACCTCGCTTTTCATGGGGTGATTCGTTCATTTTTCAATTTGGCCCCCTACCTCCCCCTCTTTCCCCTTCATGGTGTTCACATTGCCGACAATCGCTTTTCCACCATTATGAACGTGAACATGCTCCACCGTTACTTTCTGTTGTCCTGACTTGCCCTTTAGTTTCGCCATCGCGTCCAACTGCTCATTGAACAACTTCAGAAGCTTGGTTGCTTTCCCCAGATTCGAATCCGAATTCTCCAAGGACTGCCCGCGCATTGTGGCAAGTTGGAGAAATCTCAGCGCCGCTTCGTGCACGCCAAACATTTGGACGGCAAGAAGTGCTTCCGTTGCGTTCTTTGGTTCCAAGCCACCTAGCAAACCCAGTGCGGAGTTAACTTGATCGGCGTTGATCTGTTCGTCGCCAAACACTTGCATTGCCAAAAGCTGAGTCGCTAATCTCTGCGCTACCTTGGGATCATTCACGCCCGTGACGTTCTGAAGGAATTCTGGAGTCACTGCAATTTGGACAACGCCTTTTTCCTTCACATGAACCACCGCTGCGCCCGTCGGTAGCACCTGATTTGGCACTTCGTCTGTTTTCACTAAAGCGCTCATGCGTTCCCACCTCCATCAATTTTTCGATATTTGTATTTGCTGGGAATGCCGTCCCCGTCCAGATGCCGAACGGGTAAACAATCCATTTTTAGAGTTCGTAACGCGCCCCGGATTTCCGGTCCATCCGAATCATTCCATACGCCGATGGTTGTGCCTTCGACAAGTCGCATGATCCGAACACCAGCACGGTTCAGGACGTCCAGCGAAGCCTGCTCCGTGTTCGGTTCGATTTCAATCTTTGCGATTTCCCCTAAGTAGGAACCATCAAAACCGTCAGAACCACGTTGTGTTGGTTTTGATGGCTTACTCCCAAGGGAATCGGCCAAGATTTGAGGGTCAGGGTGCCAGTCCAACCAACGACTTCGCATTGGTGTAGTGTGCGTCCTCATTGTCGCAACCTCGGATTGACTTGATAGCGATTCGATGGGCGTCCGCCGTTCGGTCCCGCTCCATTAGATACTTCCCGAACCCATCCGGCATCCTGAAGCACTGCTGTTGCGTGTTTAACCGCTTCTGGAGTGTTCAATCCGCTCCACCCTTTCAAGTAGACGTCCCGGCACGTAAAGAAGCCGTCCGCGCCAACTTGCCGCTTTTTGATTTTTTCCGCCAGTTCCTTTGCTGCCCGCAATTGAGGATTCACCACACAGGTGTAGATTCGCCTTGCATGTGATTCCAAGTATTCGCACCATGCCGCCGCTTTCCTAGCGTGTTGAAGGGAAACCATCTCTCCCGCCAGATCAGTCGCTGCCATTTCCACTAGATGGAAAAGAAGCGCAAGGCTTGGCATTAGACTACGGTACTTGCTCAAGTGTGAAGCCAATGCCGGATGTAAGTCGTCCCCCCGAACCTTTGCTTCGAGTTCTTCCAACCACATAACAAACAGTTGTTGTGCGTCGGAACTGAAACGAAATGTCGTCACTTTTTCCGGGTCCAATTCGACCAGTTTGCGAAAGACTTGGGAAGCCTGTTCCTCTGAAGCGGGGTCAGGTTTCCTATCTACATACTGCCAATCCGGTGGAGCGTCCGGCCACACCAAAAGCTGAAACCGTTGAATGAGGCCATCGTTACTTGGACCGTCTTCAAGTGCATCCACAAGGTAGGACCGAAGCTTTCCAGGTTGGATACCGCCCAGCATCGACATACAGCACGCCTCAACGTGAATTGTTCCCCGTCCGATACGGTCAATTGTATGCGTGAGTTCGCTCATCTCAACTGGCCCACTTTGATCGTCTGAACTGGCCCACCTGTAGCCCCTGAATGACACGATTCAGGGATGGACAGGAGAAACAAA
>JAYWBH010000153.1:0-7060 GCA_043781815.1 Bryobacterales bacterium
CGACGCTGTGGAGTGGGTGGAATTGCCCAACGTAATCGGCATGTCCCAATTCGCCGACGGCGGCATCATGGCTTCCAAGCCTTACGCCGCCACCGGAAAATATATCCAGCGCATGAGCAATTACTGCAAGGGCTGCAAATTCAACCCAGCCGAGCAGTGGGGGATTCCGCATGTCCGTTTACCACCCTTTATTGGGACTTTCTGGGCCGCAATGAACAGAAACTTAAAAAATCCCTCGCATGGAATTACAGTTGAAAAACCTGATTCGTTTGACGACCGAAAAGCGCCAACTTATTGAAGTCCGCGCTCAGCAGATCAAGGAGAAAAAGTTTTGAAATTTGAACAACAGACAATTGCCATCATCGGCGCTGCTGGTGCTATTGGGTCAGCTCTTGCCCGTCGAATTAAAGCGGAAGGTGGCCGTCCGCTGCTGTTGGGCCGCTCACTGGAAAGGTTGGCCACCCTCGCTACAGCTCTGGAAGCGCCCGTTGAAATCGTGGAGGCGGCAGACTTTGAAGCTCTTGAATCCGTGGTGAAACGTCACGCACCCATTAATGGCATCGTCAACTGTGCAGGCAGTATATTATTGAAATCTGCTCATACAACAAACAGCACGGAATGGAGCCAGTTGATAGAAACCAACCTCACTACTGCATTTTCAGCCATCCGCGCCGGAGTGAAATCTTTTCCCGCAACAGGAGGTTCCATCGTGCTGGTCTCATCGGCTGCGGCACGCATCGGGCTTGCTAATCACGAAGCCATTGCTGCTGCGAAAGCTGGCGTCATTGGCTTGACGCTGTCCGCCGCCGCCACCTATGCACCACGCGATATCCGCGTCAATTGTGTTGCACCTGGATTGGTGGATACACCGCTGGCAACCAAGATCACGTCAAACGAAGTTTCATTGAAGGCCTCAATTGCAATGCATCCGCTGGGTCGTATTGGCAAACCGGAGGATGTCGCCTCGGCGATTGTCTGGCTGCTTGATCCGCAAAATAGTTGGGTCACCGGGCAGGTGTTGGGAGTCGATGGCGGGCTTGGTTCACTGCGCCCACGCTAGTTCAGCCATGATGTGAGTTATTGAAACTTAAGCGGCTCAGTACAAGTGTTTTGTCACCGAGCCGCCTTCGTTGTTAGGCCCCGGCTGCTGCTGCCGTCTGATCGTCTACTTCCGCGTCTGGCGCATTGGTTTTCACCGATGCAATTCCATTGTCACGGGCAGTTTCCGATTCATACATTTCACTCTTTCCAATGACTTCGTGATTGCCAGCCTTCAGCACAAAAAAAGGCTTGTTGTTGGTAGAAACTTTCTTCTCGTAGCGTTCGTCCAGTACGGAATTCTTCTTCACGGATTCAATGCCGTTGAGTGCACTGGCTTTGGCCACGTACAGCTCACTTGCAAGAATAATCTGGCCGTTCCCCGCCTTTAGCCGGAAGAAAAACTGACCGTCTTTTGCTACCTTGATTTCAAATTTGCCGGGCATATGTCTCCTTTAGTACGGTGCGCGAGTTAAAGGGGGTAATGCAACACCATCCATGGAATTATAGAACATATTTTGGCCCGGCAATCGGAATCAGATAGGGTACCCTAGAGCCGAACCACTTTCGTCGACTTAATTCCCTTCATCCCATTGCGCGTATCTACAATCAGCTTGGAATTCTTCTCAATGCTCTTATAATCGAAATCCTTGTGATCAGTTACAATAACCACGCAATCAGCCGACTTGCAGGACGATTCCACCGGTTGCGCTTTAAGCGAAATGCCGTCGATCTTCAGCGTTGACACATAAGGATCGCTATAAGTCATCTTGCCGCCTTTGTCGCGCAGCAAATGAATAATATCCAAAGCTGGAGATTCACGCATATCGTCGATGTTCTTTTTGTACGCCACTCCTAGGATGTGAATTTTAGAATTTTTGATCGCCTTGCCTTTGGTATTCAAAGCGTTCTGGATTTTGTCCACTACAAAGTGTGGCATTTGGCCATTAATGTTGCCTGCCAGTTCGATGAAACGCGCTTCAACGCCCGCCTGTCGACTTTTCCAGGAAAGATAAAACGGATCAATCGGGATGCAGTGACCACCCAGACCGGGTCCAGGGTAAAAAGGCATGTAGCCGAAAGGCTTGGTGGCCGCCGCATCAATCACTTCCCAAACATTGATATTCATGCGGTCACACATGATGGCCAGTTCGTTCACCATGCCAATGTTGATCATGCGGAACGTGTTTTCCAGCAGCTTCACCATTTCCGCAACCGTAGGGGAACTCACAGGAACAACGTGATCCAGCGCTTGGCTATAAAATGCCACAGCCAGCTTATTACAAGCCGGAGTCATACCGCCCACAACTTTCGGAATGTTGCGAGTCTGGAATTTTTCATTGCCTGGATCAACACGTTCTGGTGAGAAGCACAAGAAAAAATCCTTTCCCACTTTCAACCCGTTCTTGGCGAACATTGGCAACAGCAATTCATCTGTGGTGCCAGGGTACGTTGTCGATTCCAGAATCAGAAGTTTGCCAGGCGTCAGATTGGCAGCAATGGATTCGCAGGCCGCCACAATGTAACTCATGTCCGGATCCTTGGTTTTACGCAAGGGCGTCGGCACACAAATATTGACGGTGTCCAGATCGCGAATCACAGAAAAATCAGTGGTGCCGCGCAGCTTGCCCGCTTTCACATAAGGCTTCACCGATTCGGTAGGGATGTCCTGAATGTAGGATTTCCCAGAGTTCAGTGTGTCTATTTTGCTCTTCGTAACATCAATGCCAGTGACATCAAAACCAGCGTGGGCGAATTCCACCGCCAACGGAAGTCCTACATAGCCAAGCCCGACAACGCCAACTTTGGCGGTTTTGTTCTTAATTTTTTGTTCGAGAATGGTTGCCCAATTAGTGCTCATAATTTCCTATTTCGCTTCTTGAAGATAAATGTCTCCAGAGGCCACAATTTCTGCTGGGCCTACTAGAAGTACATCGGCTGAACGGGCTTCCCACTTCAGATTTAGCGGCCCTGCTGGCGTTAAAACCTTCACTGGACTCTTAACAATCCCTCTTAAGATAGAGGTCACAGCGGCACCGGTAGAGCCCGTTCCAGAACTCATAGTCACTCCGGCACCTCTTTCAAAAAATCGCACATCAATCGTGTGTTCGTCTACTGCTTGAATAAAAGAGACATTTGTTCGATTGGGAAAATGGGGATGCTTTTCCAGTTCAGCACCCATTGTTTGCCAATCGAAATCGAAATTTTCCACCACTAACGCGCATTGCGGATTGCCTACATTCAAGATGGTAACGTCCTGATTGCCGCCTGCAATGGGCAGTGGAAAGTGCAGATCACCATCTACAATTTGCGGCTTACCCATGTTCATTTCAAAAATCCATTCCAGGCCCTGGCGCGAAATTACTTTCAAGGATTTCAATCCTGCACCTGTAAGAATCGTAATTTCATCGGACTCGATACCCGCATGCAACAAAAATGCTGCAGCGCAACGGGTGCCGTTCCCAGACATTTCCGCTTCGCTGCCATCGGAGTTAATCAAGCGGATAGAACCATGGTAATTGGCACCTTCCGGCGCTCTGGTAACCAGCAGCCAACCATCGGCACCAACGCCAGTGTAGCGGTGGCAAATTCTTTCAGCTACTTCAGAAAGCTTTTCAGTGGGGGCTTCATTAGACCATGTAAGCAGGAAATCATTGCTGGCACCGTGTGCTTTCGTGTAAGGAATTTTCATGGGGAATGAGGGAAATGGAACAGCGCTAGCTCCCTTTATTTTGACACAATCCTATCGCCTGAATAAATCGGAGCGTCGACGATTGTAGTTGCTCAGCGATACTGGAGTTCGACATCGGCGCGATGCCTACCGTTGAAGCCCAGCCATTTAAAATCGTAAAACGCCCGGGCCACTTAGGCACGAGCGTTTCAATCTAATCAGGACGAAAACTAATTCCGACGCTTTAGGGTCGGACGTTCATCTTCATCGGTCTTCTGCTTCTTCTCGTCATCATCCATGGTGCCAGTCCCGCTGCCCGGAGCCTTGCGCAATTTGGGACGATTGGCATCTTCCTTGCTATCTGGCTTCCTTCGATTCAACACTGCAAACAGGCGATTCTTGACGTCATTGAATTCACTTGTGGTGACCACATATTCAGGCTTCGCTTCAAGATTCTCTTGAATGTTCTTCTGAGCGTTCTTGATGCGGTCGTCGGTCAGAGGATGGCTGCTGAACAGCTTACCCATGGTCCCTGGCTTCTTCTTTTCCAAAGATTGCAGTTCTTCAAAGAAATCGACGAACCCACCGGGGTCGTAACCTGACTTGTAAAGATATTGCAGCCCCAACATGTCAGCGTCTTCTTCAAATCCACGGGAGAAACTTAGAAAGCCCATCGGGATTAAAACGTTGGAGGCTTGGCGAATTCCGTACCCGGCCCAACCACCCATGAAAATCAACGGGATGGTGGCGAGTTGTGCCACTGTCCCACGCGTAGCTTGGCGAGTTCCGTGGCGAGCCGCAATGTGAGCAATCTCATGCGCCATCACCCCGGCCAACTCCGCTTCCGTGCGAGTCTTCACGATTAAGCCAGTGTTGACAAAGAAAAAGCCGCCCGGCAAAGCGAACGCGTTCACTTCCTCGCTATCAATCACTTTGATGGTCACGGGCACTTTCACGTCGGAATTGCGCACCAGATTCTGACCTAACCGGTTAACGTATTCAGTAATTACCGGATCGTCAATCAGCTTCGCCTGACGTTCAATCTCCTGGGCGTACTGTTTGCCCATAGCGATTTCTTTTTCGATGGAGTAGATGTTCATGCCCTTGCCGACATCACGATTCCCGATCTGTTCAGGATCTTTCTTCTTGTCTTTTTCTTTGGAGAGGCCAGTGGTGGCCGCTAAGACGACCGAGAGGACTAGATATGTAAAGCGCTTCATTCGCGGTTTCCCTCGATTCCAGTATAAGGGTAAGCCGTAAATCCAGACTGACAATTTTAGGGCGGATTTCTGCGAACCCAACTATTTAACGTATATTGACACTAATGGGTTTCGAACAAAATAACATCTGGGAACGGTATCGGGATCAATTTCCGGTCACCAAGAACCTGATTCACCTCAACCACGCCGCCGTGGCTCCCTTATCCAAGCCTGCCGCCGACGCCATCCGATGGCTTGCAAATGATTGTGAACAATACGGTTCCTTACATTACGACGTGTGGATGAAGTCCTACGACAGCCTTCGCCAGGCAACCGCACAGTTGATCAATGCGCAAAGCTCGGAAATCGCCATTGTAAAAAATACTTCCGAGGGGATCGCCACCATCGCCAACGGCCTGGATTGGAAGCCTGGAGACCGGATTGTGGTTTTTGAAGAAGAGTTCCCCTCCAACCAATACCCCTGGCAGCGTCTGCAGAGCAAGGGTGTGACCCTGGAATGGCTTCGTGCCGATGGTCCCATAGAAAAGTTGGAACAGGCGGCCAAGGGTGCGCGATTGGTGGCTATCAGCTTTGTCCAGTTTCTGACCGGCTTCCGTGCAGACCTTGAAACCATAGGCAAAATCTGCCAAAAGAACGGCTGCTTCTTTTTTGTCGACGCCATTCAGGGCATGGGCTATTATCCGCTGGATGTGCAGAAATGCAACATCCACGCCCTGGCTGCCGACGGTCACAAATGGATGTTGGGGCCCGAAGGCTGTGGCGTGCTCTACGTCCGTGCCGACGTGCAAGATCAAATTGAGCCATTCGAATTTGGCTGGACCAACGTGCAAAACTATTCCGATTACGGCCAGCGCACTCTGACACTGCGATCCGACGCCGGGCGTTATGAACCCGGCACACTCAACACCGTGGGCATCTATGGACTGGAAGCGTCCATTCGATTTCTGCTTTCTGTCGGGATCGAATCGGTTTGCGAAGCCGTTTTAGCGCGGACCAAAGAGATTCACGATGGCGTACTGGAAAGAGGCTATGAAATTTTAGGCGAACGGACCCCGTCAAACGAATCGGGCATTGTCTGTTTCCGCAAACCAGGACTGGATTTCCGAATGATTCACAAGCAATTAAAGGACAACGGTATTCTTACAGCCCCCAGAGCCGGTTGGGTAAGGGCTTCGCCACATTTTTACATCAGCCCGGAAGATGTTCAGAAGCTTTTGAGTGTTCTGCCTTAGAAAACTGGGCATTACATAACTATTACAACGTCCTATACCAAGGCACTGTTAGTGTGATCATAGGATGAGCAATTCCTCGGTCGTCGAAATCGATTTCCATAATCGCAAGCCTAACTGGCTCAACATCATTGTTCTGGGACTGCTGCACGTCGCGGCATTCGCGGCTTTTTTCAACATCACCAAACCAGCGGTGGTCACAGCCTTCATTCTGTACTATTGCTGTATTTGCTGGGGAATTGGCCTGGGCTACCATCGTCTGCACACTCACCGTGCTTACATTGTTCCCAAGTGGCTGGAATATTTCTTTGCCCTTTGCGGCACCATGACGCTGGAAGGCGGTCCCATCTTCTGGGTGGCGACGCACCGCATTCATCATCAAAAATCCGACAAACATGGCGATCCGCATTCGCCTCGCGATGGCGTTTGGTGGTCCCACATGGGTTGGATAGTTTCCGGCGTTGCCAAGCACGATGACGCCGCCACCATGGGACGCTTTGCTCCTGATTTGGCAAAGGACCCGGTATACGTTTGGCTGACCACCTATCATTGGGTCCCTTTGGCGATATCTGGAATTTTGCTGTATCTCATTGGCGGATTGTCGATGTTTCTGTGGGCCGGCCCGTTGCGAGTCGTTGCTGGATTGCACGCCACTTGGTTAGTAAATTCCGCGACACACCTGTGGGGAAAGCGTCGTTTTGACACCACCGACGATTCCCGCAACAACTGGTGGGTTGCCCTGCTCACGTTTGGAGAAGGCTGGCACAACAATCATCACGCCATGCCTGCATCGGCGCGTCACGGCCTTGCCTGGTATGAACTGGACATCAGTTGGCTGCACATTCGATTGATGGAACGTTTGGGTTTGGCCACACGAGTTCGCTATCCGCGCGTTGAACACA
>JAYWBH010000154.1:0-2254 GCA_043781815.1 Bryobacterales bacterium
CACCGTCCACAGGACTCCTTCCAACCCGCAGGCCCGTTGAGCCTCACCCAGACCAAACCAGCGGACCCCGTAAGGTGCGCGGAACCATCGCGGAGTCACCCCGCAAGCTTTCGCAATCGCAGCTTGCGTCTGGCTCAGTTCCTCCATTTGAAATTGTCTGGACGTAAAGTCAAAGCGCGGATGCGTGAAACTATGGTTGCCCACCTCACAGCCAGCGGCAATCACCTGACGACATATTTCGGGAAGTCGCTCTACATTTTTTCCGACTTGAAAAAACGTGGCCTTCGCCTCGTACTGTGCCAACAGCTCCAGAATGCGCGGAGTCGATTCACTAGGACCATCATCGAAAGTCAGCGCGATCATTTTGCGATCAGTAGGTCCCTTCCAAATTGAGGGTGCCAGTAATTGCGCTGATCGACCTCGCACTGCCCAAGCCAACAGCCCCGCACCTGCCACCAAACCCACTCCCGCAATTACCGGAACTTTCACTTCCCTTCCCCACTCACAAATGGGATGGAATGATCGCTTACCACGGCAAAGGTGCCCGGTGGTGAAATCAGTGTGAAGTAAGACCAGGGTCCGGGAATCCAGGGGTATTTTTCAATCACGCTCTCATCAATCTTCACGCCCAATCCCGGTTCCCGTGAAACAATCAGGTTGCCATCCACAATTTCCAAAGGGTCAGCCAGAATATCACTGGCCAGTGGAAACTCATACATGAACTGCCGCCCAGGTGTGGAATAAAGAGGATATTCCAGCCACTGCACAACTGGTTCCGGCCAACAAATTCCCAGTTGCGCAGCGGCCACAACTTCAAGCGAGGTTCCCCAACTGTGAAAGGCAAATCGCAGGCCACGACGAGCAATTTCTGCAAACAATCGCCGACTCATTGCGTACCCGCCTTGGCAAACCACATCCATTTGCACGTAGTCCACCGCGTCGCTCTGAATCAGATCCAGAAAGCCGTCTTCGGTTTGCTCATGTTCCCCACTGGCAATGGGAAGAATATCTTTTTCCCGAAGCTGTCGGTAAGCAGCGTGATCGTGCGGCGGCAACGGTTCTTCAAGCCAGGTGATGTCGTAACGGCTCATCTCTTCAGCCAGCATTTCTATCATCTGCGGCGTGTAGGAACGGTCCCCCATGCGCCACCAGGAGTGCGCATCCACCATCAGGCCAAGATCAGGACCCGCCGCTTCGCGCATTTTGGCGATGGTCAATAAGTCCTTCTCCGGGCCCATTGCCGGACGCATTTTGTACGCCTTGAAACCCATCTCTTTAGTAAGCGCAGCTTCCCGGCCGTAGCCTTCCGGTTCCATATACATGCCCGCTGAACCGTACAACGCAATGGTGTCCCGGACGCGTCCGCCCAACAGTTCTGAAACAGGCATGCCCATGGCTTTGCCCAGCAGATCGTAAAGGGCGACTTCCACCGTACAGTAAGTTTTCATTAGGCCAGAGCTGGATTGTGTGGCGCGGTCAAACTGGACACGAAGGGCATCGGCATCGGCCAGAATGCGGCCTTGCAGAAAGGGGGCAATGATGTCTTGAATAGCGGCCTGCGCTTTTTCGCTGCCTTCACCAGGTGCATAGCCCACCAGACCATTTTCAGTTTCCACGCGGATCAGCATGGAATCGCGTTTGACGATTTTTCTTTGGCCACCATAGTATTGCAATTCAATTGGCTTGGGGAATGGGTACGAAAGCAGATATGCGCGGACGCTACGAATCTTCATGTGTCCTATTGAGCTTATCCAAAAAAATCGGCCACATGCTGGTCATGCATGCGGCCGCAGTTGCCCCATGATCCCGCTCGGAGGGGCGGTGATCGTATATGAGCTTTGAAAGAAGTTCGTGAGAAGCGCAATGATCCGGGGGCAGGCACCCCCGTTTTGCACCGATTCGGAGTGAGGTTAGGCCAACAGGCCTCCATGTCCAAGGCAGGCAACTTCCCAGCCAGAAACACGGTATTGGGCAAGCAACGGAGGGAGAATAAGATCCACTACATTCGGTTTGGCCGAACGGTAGCATCCAGGGGCGGAAATGATTGGGACGTCATCTTTGTATCCCATTAAAAGCAGATTGCCAGGCTCCACGGGCGCTAAAAAGCGCTCCATATGGCATCCAATGTTTGTCATAGCGCGGCCAATCACGTCGTTCGGACCCGCTGGGGCGGTGGTGGATGCCACCAGGATCACCGTCGGCTTAGACATCAACAGATGGTTCAAACCCTTCACCACACTGGCCACATCTTCAG
>JAYWBH010000155.1:0-7050 GCA_043781815.1 Bryobacterales bacterium
TAATTCTGCTTGACTACTTTATCTACGGACAACGTTTCGAGCCATTTTTTGTAAGAGCCCAGCAAGCGGCTGGGAAAAATCAGAGTAAGTAAGGAGTAACTGATGAAAACCATTTTAAGCTTATGCGCAGTAATCCTTGTGGTGGCGGGGGTGCTAGGTTGGCGCGCCATGCAGGCTCCCACAAAATTTGGGGAATTTACAGGCGCATCGAAAGTAAGTGTTGATGATTTGATTGAACGACCGAAGGACTTTCTTGGTAAGACGGTGCGGCTGGAAGGGCAAATTCGTGATCAGTGTAAAGCCATGGGCTGCTTTTTCTTTTTCGTTGCCGGGGGAAAGACCCTACGCATTGACCTGCAACAGGTAGCCATGACCGCCCCTATGAATGAGGGCCGTGCGGCTATCGCAGAAGGGCAACTGGAAACCTTTGGAGACGGTTACCAACTGGTAGCCAACGCAGTGGAGTTTAGGTGAATCTTATGAACAACGATACAAGAACCGATCCATTTATCCTGAAGCGCTACTTTGTGCTTGCCATCAGGAATCTTCGCCGACGAATGATCCGCACGGCGCTCACTGTTGCTGGTGTTGGGCTTGCCGTCACCGTGGCAGTGTCGCTTGGGGGCTTCATGTTGGGTTATCGCGATGCGATTGACAAGAGCATTGACATGCTAGGTTTCCAGGTGATGATCATGGCCAAGGGCTGCCCCTATGAAGCGGCCACTATGATGCTGAAAGGCGGCACAGGCCTGCTTTATCTTCCTGGTGACACTTACGAAAAGGTGAAGAGTGACCCGGACATTGAGAGCATTACGCCAATTTTTGTCGGCGTGGCGCAGAAGCAGGGTAGTGGCATTCGTGATGACGAAAAGGAAAAGAATTTCCTGATCATCAGTGGGATCGACGTGCCTAGTTACAAAGTGATGAAGCCGTGGATCGCTTTCAAACAAGGCTCTGGATACGCCGGTGGCCGATGGTTTGGTGCGGACTCAAAAAACGAAGTCGTGCTGGGTTTTGAAGCCGCCGAATACGAACAACGCAAGGTGGGCGACACGTTTTATGCCTCAATTACTCCATCTGGTATGACCAACGCGGTGATGCACGAATTCAAAGTGGTGGGCGTGATGGATAGGACAGGAACGCAGGATGACGGTACGGTTTTTCTGCCACTTGACGTCGCCCGTGAGTACTTTGGTCGGCCCGGCCAATTGACGATTTTGGGAATTAAATTGAAGCAGTTTTCAGCAGTCAAATTGCGTCAGTTTGAGACTCGTTGGCTGAAGCTGCCGGAAGTGCAGGTAGTGGGTTTGCAGCAAGTGAAGAACACACTGGTCAGTCTGGTTTCAACCGCACAGACAATGATTGCGGCGGTGGCGGCCATCGCTATGATTGTCGCTTTCATTGGAGTCATCAACACGATCCTGATGAGTGTTTACGAACGAACGTCAGAGATCGGAATCATGAAAGCTCTGGGGGCCAGGCGCGGATCTGTTTTTCAACTCATTTGGCTGGAGACAGTGATGATCTGTCTGGGCGGCGCACTGGCCGGTTCCGTGCTGGCGGTGGTCGGCTCTGGCCTGGTGGAGCGGGCCATTAAATCGATTGCAGATTTGGGAGTATCAGGGTCAATTGTTCGCATCACGCCTGCGGTGATTGGTTATGCGGTGCTGGGAGCGGTGATCCTGGGATTTTTTGCAGGGCTTTATCCTGCTTGGCGGGCGTCCTCTATGCGTCCAGTAGAAGCCATCAACAAAGGAGATTGATATGAACGACGTCATTATTGAAGGGCATGGATTAAAGCGCTACTACCATCGCGGTAGTGAGACAGTGAAGGCTCTTGACGGAGTGGACATCACAATTCGTAAGGGCGAGATTGTGGCCATTCTAGGGCCATCCGGTTCAGGCAAGACGACACTTATCAACATTCTTTCCTGCTTGGATGCGCCCACAGAAGGGACGCTCAATGTAGATGGAAAATCCGTGGCGGGTCTTTCTGAAGACCAACTCGTAGAGGTTCGTCGCGGTCTGTTGGGCTTCGTATTCCAGCAGTTCTCACTGTTGCCGACCCTTACCGTGACAGAAAATGTGGAACTGCCGCTGATGTTTTTGGGCCTGCGGACGAATCCAGAACGAACGCGAGCGATTCTGGCAGCGGTGGGGCTTACCGATCGTGCAACTCATCTGCCTCGGGAATTGTCAGGCGGGCAAATGCAACGGGTGGCCATTGCCAGGGCGCTGATCATTGGTCCGAAAATTTTGGTGGCCGATGAACCGACGGGGAATTTGGATAAAGTCACTGGCCAATCGATCATCGCCCTGTTCAAGCGGTTGGCCGCCGAAGAAGGGCTGGCGATTCTATTGACGACGCATAATACGGCGTTCGGTGCAGAAGCAGATCGCACAATCCTTTTGGAAGATGGGCGGATCGTTAAGGAAGAACGCAACGAACCCGCCCCATTGATTTCGAGCAGTAAAGTTGATTTGTAAAAAGGAGCAATTTATGAAACGAAGAATGTTAGTTATGTTGGGACCTGTGCTGTTAGCTACGGCTGGCATGGGAATCAGTTTCGCCGCCGAACGGCCGCGTGAGCTGTCCAAGAAAGAATTGAATGCTTTGCTGTCCAGGATGAGTACACCGCAAGATCATCTGCGCCTGGCCGCGCACTTCGAAGCACTTTCCAAGCGGTACGAAATGGAATCAGCGGAGCACACTGAGATGGCAAAGATGTATCGGACCAAGCCGACTGTTTCGGAAACGAAGCATCCAATGGCGCCTGATACAGCCGCCCACTGCGATTATCTGGCGGAAAGCATGGGTAAGGCAGCCAAGGAAGCGCACATGATGGCAATGGCGCATGAGGCCATGGCTAAGAAGTAGTTACTTCAGCAATTACTTAATCCAGCGTGCGATAACTGGCTTTAACTCTTCGTAACTCATCTGCCCAGGATGATACAACCGGACCACGCCGACCCGATCCAGCAACACCAGGGTCGGCGTGGAACTGGCCCCATAGGCTCGAAAATTCTCTTCATTGATGGGCATCGGTACAGATCCTAATGTCGAATAAAACTGATCGAACACGCGCTTGATATACGGCAGTTCCACAGCTCGTGAAGCCTCTTGCCCACCAGCAACATAACCGTATGTTTGGGTGGGAGCCAACACTTGCAACCCATGAAATTCCTGCCGCAACCGATCAATCACCGGACCTTGCTGTTTGCATTCGGAACACCAGTGAGCCCAAAAGAACAGCAGGGTCGGTTTACCTTGCCATTTCACTACACCTTCCAACGGAGGTGCCGGTTTGCCTTCCAGGCTAAGCAGATGAATGTTCTTTTGAATGCGAGCGCGGATGCTGGTGGCATGATATTTCTTTAGTTCGCCATTCAGATAAGCAACAGCTTCGCTACGCTGCCCATGCTGCGCCAACACTTGTGCCTGCACTTCAATGGCGGCACCCAATGCAATGGGCAAGCGTGGTTCGGCATCCAGTTTACGATGCTTCAATGCCTCTTCACATAGCTTGTAAGTTTCTGCCGCGTACTGTTCCGCTTTGTCCAACCGCTTCGCTGACAATGCGCCTCGCCCTAACCAGGAATGCGCTTCCAGGATCTCAGGAACCGTACCGTACTTGGTTTTAAGTTGTGCAATGGCTTGCTCAGCGGCTTCAAAGTTGCCCCGCGCCGTTTGGCTTTTGACATAATCTATCAACTGTGCAGAAGCAATCGCACAACCAATCAATAACCAAAAGATGAGCTTCCTCATGTCCCCTGCAACGCTTTTAACCAGTTCAGCGACACTTCCAGATCTTCCTTTTCCTTGGCAATTGATTCCGGTTGGGAAAGCTTCGGATGTTCAGCCATGGGCTTACCCTTTTCAGCGATAGCGGCGAAACGGGCAAATTCCCAGGCAGGCTGCTTGCGATACGCGTCCCAGAATTTCGGTTGTAAGTAGGGGAAGGCTCGTGTGTTGGTAACTATGATTTCCAAAGATATGGCCTTGCCTGGACATAACTCCACATACTTTTTGATCCATTCGGCAATGCCCACATTGCCTTCTCCCAGGCGTGTCCACTGCATGGCCGCGCCTTCCGGCGTGCGCCAAACCATACTATCGCGCACATGACTGGTGAGCACATAAGGTGCCAGATGTTCCAGCGTCACATGTGGATCCTCCACCGTCCAACACGGGTTACCGGAATCGAGACACGCGCCTACGAAATCCTTCCCTGCCTGCTCAATCAGCGATTTCAGTTCGCGCCCCTGCATGTCGCCAGAGTGATTTTCGATAGCGATTTTCTTGCCATTATCCATGGCTTTAGAACGCACACCGCGCAATACTTTGGCGGCGTTTTCAATGTGTTGCTCCAAGGGAATCTTGCCAACGCGGTCCAAACTGGATCCAAGAAACGCGCGCACAATAGGGGAGCCAACGGTGACTGCGGCATCAATCATGCGGCTAATTTGTTCTTCGCCAGTACCTTGTTTGGGATCGAATAAAGTTGATGTGGGGCAAATGGACCGCATCCCGATTTCCACTTCAATATCCAATTTCCTGGCATACTCGCCCACTCTCTTCAAGTGATCTTTTTCAAGGTTTCCAATAAAGCGGATTTCGGAAAAGTGGACCACTTTGGCACCCCACTTGGCGCAGTAGTCCAGGTATTCAAAGGGAGTCCAGTTTTGCGAACGGATGCTAAATAGATCAATGCCAAGGCGCACGTTAAGACCTCGTAACTGTTGTGCGGCAACCAAAGGGGCAGCCGCAGCGGTAGTCAGGAACGACCGGCGGTACATAGAGAGTATTATAAGGCTTATCCCTTGCGAGTTAGCCGCCGTTCACAATCTTTTCCAGCCGCTCCATGGCCGGTTCCAGCCGCTGCAGATTGGTCAGCACGCCCCCGAACAGATCTCCCACACGTACAAAACGCTCAATTGCATTTCGAATATGAAACTGCTCTGGACGCAAGCCTGGGGTCACTTCGCGCCATTCCAACGGAGTGGCCACGGGAGCTCCGGCATATGCTCTTGGAACATAAGGTGCCGATATTGTTTTCCCTCTGGCGTTCTGCAAATAGTCGAAATATACCTTGCCTTTCTCGCGCTTATTGACTGAGCGAGGCATGGTGAAAAGGTCGGGCCGTTCTGCTGCAGCAATCCGCGCCAGGATTTCCGCCAGGCCCCGACTCTGGTCGTAAGAATATACCGGTTCCAAAGGAACATAGATGTGCATGCCATCGCCGCCAGTAGTTTTGGGGTATCCAGTAAGCCCCAACAAATCCAGCTTACGTCGCACATATTGGGCAGCCTCCACAATGCGGTCGTAACTGCATTCACTGGGGTCCAGATCAATCAGGATGAAGTCAGGACTGTCTAACGTTTCCACGTGGCTCATCCATGGGTTCTGGTCGATGCAACCCAGATTCGCCATGTAGATCAGCAGTGCCTTTCCGTCACCAACAACTTGCGTGCGCTCTTTGTGATCTTCCGCAATAATCGTTTGCAGGCGCACCCAATCGGGAAATCCGGTAGCTGCGTTTTTTTGAAAAAACCCTTCACCTTCAATTCCATCCGGATAGCGGCGGAGCGACAATGGACGATCTTTCCAATGCGGAATCAGCCATTCCGATACCGCCGCATAGTAGTTGATCACATCGCCTTTGGTGTAACCTTCACGCGGATAGAACACTTTATTCAAGTTCTTAAATCGCATGGTGTGCCCTTCAATTGTGACTGCGGCTTCTGCCTTATCGACTGGCAACAAAGGTGGCGGAAGATCAGGCCCAGTGTCACTCTCACGTGTGCATTCTTTGGGATCGATATCATTGCGCAGACCAACAAACACAGGGGCGCGTAGGCGTCCATCATTAGTCCACTCCAGATATTTCACAGTAGCCACCAGTTCTGGAAGCGTCCAGACAATGGCTTGCGGCAGCGTCGGAACAATAGCGAATTGCGCTTGATCAGTTTCCAGCGGCTTCAGCTTAGAGTGAATCAACTCCATCATCTTGCGATCAAATCCAGTGCCCACATTGCCGGCGTATTGCAACCTGCCTTCATCGTACACACCCAGCACTAACGCGCCAAAGTAATCGCGTTCCCCGTGCGTATAACCGCACAACACAAAATCCTGTTCGTGATTGATTTTAATTTTCAGCCACTCTTTGCTACGCGCTGCCTGATACCGACTAGAGAGGCGTTTGGCGACAATTCCTTCCAGACCTTGGGCGCGCGCTGCGGCCAACAGCGCATTGGGATCGGTATTGAAATGCTCAGAGATGGTTAAAACTGGGGATGCGGTCAGGATTTCAGCAAGCCGTTTTTTACGATCCTCCAGCGCCACATTGCGCAGGTCCTCCCCATCTAAATACAACAGGTCGAAGGCAAAGAAAATTACTGGGCGGGATCGCGCCATGGCCGCAATCGCGTTTGGATCAGTAGCCATAATGCGTGGTTGCAAGCGTTCAAAACTGGGTCGGCCGTTTTCATCCACAGCGGCGATTTCGCCATCCAGGATTGCCGATTTCGCCTTCACCGCACGTGGCATTACGCTCAGTTCAGGATACTGGCGATCTATGGAAGTGCCTTTGCGACCGAACAAACGCATGGCTCCGTCTTCAATGAATGCTACAGCACGCACGCCATCCCATTTAATCTCGTAGACCCAATCGGAACCGATCGGCGCGGCTTCCGCAAGGGTGGCCAACATGGGCGTAATGGCCGTGGGCATGGGTGTTTCTAATCCGCCTTCCAGCTTTGCCGATGTGAAACGGGCAGGTAGATCTGCGGCGATTTCCGCCTGCGTACGACCAGTGGCCACGCTGGTTGCATGTTGTTCTGCATCCCAACCAGGAACCGCGCCCAATCCTTTTTTCTTCAGTAAAAGCCATTCATTGCCCTTGCCGCGCTTGGTGCGCACCAATGCGAAATCACCATTGAGTTTGATGCCACTCAACCGGAACTTAAAATCACCGCGTTCCAGTTGACCCTCCACAGGCGTATCTCCAAGAGTTTCAAATGTGCCAAAATCCCACAGCATCATGGAACCCG
>JAYWBH010000156.1:0-7038 GCA_043781815.1 Bryobacterales bacterium
CAAGAAGCGGTGCCCCATTTGGAAGCTGCGCTGCCCATTGACCGTGATGGCAGTCTGCACTTTCAACTGAGCCGTGCGCTGCAATCAACGGGCAATTCGGAACGGGTAGCAGCGCTCCTAAAAAAGAGCCAGGAATTACGCAAGGTAATTGATGAAGCCGAACAGACTGGCGAAATTACTCCTCCAAAATAGTCACCGTCTGGTTGGTGCTAACTGATTTCACAATCTGCTTTTTGCCGGTTGGCCAAAGCACTTCAACGTCAACGTTTGCAGGCAATCCACCGAAGTGAACCGGGCCATGGCTGGACGATGCATAACTCACCGCGCTGGTCATAATATTGGTCTGCTTTCCGATGCGGATGGTGGCACCAATGCCGTCGCGGTTCGATTTGCGACCGGTCAACTTTACTTTCAACCATGCCCCTTGCGGAGTGCTGCGATTGCGCCAAAGCTCGGCTGGCTCGCCTAAGGAAGCGACTACAATATCCATCAGTCCGTCACCATCGAAATCGGCGAAAGCGCTGCCCCGATGGGCCGCTTTGCTATGGAAACCCGCATCTACGGCTGCGAAGGTACCGTCTTTCTGATTTCGAAACAGGGCGTTCTGTTGTCGATAGGTATAGGGTTCAAACTGTTCTACAAGATCGTTGACGTGGGCATTGGCAGTGAACAGATCGCGCCAACCGTCGTTATCGAAATCGACAATACCCAGTCCCCAGCCAGCGAATGGACTTGTGGCTGCGGCTATTTTTGACAGGTGGGTGGCATCGCGAAATTGGCCTTTGCCACGATTTTCAAACAGCGGGAAAGTCTCGCCACTAAGGGCGGTGATGAATATATCGGGCAAGCCGTCGTTATTGTAATCGCGAAAATCGGCACCCATACTGGCGACAGGTTTGCCATTGTCCAGCAGGGCAACACCAGCTTCCAAAGCCACTTCTTCAAACACCTTGCCACCTTTGTTATGGAACAGGAAATTGGGCAAATTATCGTTGGTGACAATGGCATCCATAAAACCGTCGCCATCATAATCGGCAAATGCTACCGACATGCCGCGACCAGTGAATTTATCCAGTCCAGTGGCCGCGCTCACATCCTGAAACTTGCCGTTGCCCAGGTTGCGATACAACTTATTTGCAATGGCCGGAAAGTATTTCGGATGGCAATAGACGCGGATGCCTTTTGCCGCATCGCCGCAGAAGCGATTGAATTCCGGAGTCCACTTGGCATAGTTCACGACGAACAAATCAAGCAGGCCGTCGTTGTCGAAATCGAACCAGCCAGCAGCTACAGAAAAGTGCTTGGAATCGATGCCCGATGTGGCGGTGATGTCCTCAAACGTGCCATCGCCTCGATTGCGATAGAGGATGTTGCGAAAGGCCCCAGCCACGAAAAGATCGGGATGCCCATCGTTGTTAAAATCGGCAACGGCAGCACCAATGGAGTAACCGGCCCCGGCAAGACCTGCTTGCTTGGTGACGTCAGTGAACTTCCAATTGCCATCGTTGCGATATAAACGATTGTGGAATTTATCGGCGGATTTTTGCAGTCCGGGAAGCGCCGCCCCGTTAGTGAAAAAGATGTCGGGAAGGCCGTCGCTATTGTAGTCGAACGTGGCAACACCACCAGCCATGGTCTCAACCATATGCTTTTGCGGTGTGGGTGAATTTTCCAGAACGAACTGGATTCCCGCCTGTTTGGCCACGTTTTCAAAGTGGATGCCTTGCGCAAAAGCAGTTCCTAAAATAAATAGCTGGGCGCATACAAGCAGGAAGCGAGGCATTGTTTCCCCATCATACCTTGAGCCCTTATTCGTGACGCAAAGCACGTAACGGGTCCACTCTAGCGGCTCTCCATGCTGGCACCATACTGGCTACAATCACGGCAGACGCAAGAATCAACAATGCTCCTACGTACACCAGCGGATCATCGTTCTTCAATTCCGCAATGATGGATTTCATCAGCCGCATGAGTCCCATGGCCAGTACCACGCCAACGACTAAACCCGGAACCGCCAGCCTGACACCTTGGCCCACCACCAATTCCACAAGTTGCCGACGCGATGCTCCTAATGCCGAACGAATCCCCATCTCCCGCATCCGCCGCGATACGGAATAGCTGACTACAGTGTAGATTCCCACCACTTGAATGAAACGGGATGTCCGGTTTACCCGTTGGCTATCAGTCAACGATAGAGGCAGAATTGCATTCACAACGCCAAGAAGGATGAAATGGAATTTTTCAGGAAGCACGCCGATCACCTGCACCTGCTGGCCGTCGAGTCTTACCTTGCGGCCGATGATTCCGGCATCGCCGCCAAAGCGTGCCTCCACATGCCATGGCTGATCAGCATCACTCCGTCGCTTCCCGGCAATTCCTGGTCTTTGCCGAAGGTAGCGCCCAGAAACGGTTTCACCCCCAACATGTCAAAAACTTCAGCCGAAACCGCCGCTATTTCCACACGCTCCGGCTCATGGTCCCCGGTCAGTGTCTTGCTAACCACGTCGTAACCGGCCATGGTCTCCACCATCTTCGATTGCCTTCGAAGGTCCTGAAAGTCAGCAGGGCTAAAGGCATGAGGAACCCCGCTCACCTTGTTCAAGCTTTCCAAATACACAAGTCGATCAGGGTCAGGATATTCAATGGGCTGGATGATCCAGGCGTTGATATAACTGAACAGCATTACCGCCCCACCCATTCCCATAGAAAGAATGAATACCGGCAACAATCAGAAAGCAGGGTTCGCCCGCATCACCCGAAAGCCAACTCGCAGATCTTCCCATAATTGTTGCAATCCGAATCTCCTTGACCGACGCTTTGAGCTACCTATAACGCAAGCACCTGTAAGGCCATGTGCAAGTGGTTGATCGACAATCACTTGGCGTGGGGACACTGTTCGCCGATGGGACGCAGTGTTCACTGTCGAACACTGTTAGTAACCCCCGGAAGCTCTGGCGCATCTCTACTTACAGATGAAACTGATTGCACTGCTTTGTTTTTTGACTTTGGCGATTTCAGCCCAATCCCGGCCTCAACGGCAGCGAGGTGGGGGCGGTACAAAGCAAAGTGGCAACCCCAACGATAAAACCGCCCAGATGGTATTGCCCAGCTTCACTGGCATTCTGAAGTTGATTGACAAGAAATTCATTCTTCTGGAAAGTGAAGATGGCAATACTCAAAAAGTGAACATCACCAAAAAGACAAAATTCTTCAATGGCGAAAAACAGGTGACGCTGGCTGATTTCAAAGAGGGTGTCAAAATATCTGCCGAAGTCCAAATAGCCCCGGACCGGTCCTTTGACGGTGTGCACGTCTACTTGGAAAAAAGCCAATAGGTCTGGCCTGTTCCACAGTGTAAACTGTCTAGATGCCTATCTGGGATCGCACTCGCCTCAGCTTCATGATGTTCCTGAATTACGTCATCTGGGGCTCATGGTACGTAACCATTGGAACTTATCTCACCGCTACCCTGAAATTTTCAGGAACTGAAACCGGTGCCATATTTGGAACCACTGCGCTTGCTTCCATGATTTCCCCATTCTTTGTAGGTATGATTGCCGATCGCTTCTTTTCCTCCGAACGAGTTCTTGCCGTATTGCACTTGTTAGGGGCGGTGCTGCTGTATCTGGTGACTACCCAAACCACATTCGGTTCCGTGTATGGAATCATGCTGGCTTACTGCCTTTGCTATTTCCCCACCGTGTCACTAACTAACTCCATCACCTTTCGTCAGATTAAAGATCCAGGTAAAGACTTCCCACTCATTCGAGTCTTCGGAACCATTGGCTGGGTGGTTATTGGCTTGATCATCGGTAAACTGGGCGTGGAAGCAACCCATGTGCCGTTTCTGATCGCTGCTGGTGCCTCTTTGTTGATGAGTATTTTCAGCCTGACTTTGCCGCATACACCGCCGGAAAATAAGGGTGAAACCATCACTGTGAGACGCATTCTCGGGTTAGACGCTTTAGAAATGCTGAAAGACCGTTCCTTTCTGGTCTTCGTCATCGCATCTATTCTGGCTTGCATCCCGTTGACCTTCTATTTCTCCTTCACCAACGCTTACCTCAATGAACTGAAGGTGAGCAACGCGGCGGGAATCATGGCACTGGGTCAGGTATCGGAAATCGGGATGATGTTGCTGATGCCACTAATTTTCCGCAAAGTCTCCGTCAAATTTATATTGCTGATGGGCCTGGCTGCCTGGACCGTTCGATACGCATTGCTGGCCTATGGCAATCCCGATGCCGGTATGTGGATGTTCTACCTGGCCATTCTGCTTCACGGTGTCTGTTACGACTTTTTCTTCATGACCGGGCAACTGTATACCGACATGCAGGCGCCACCCAAACTGCGCAGCGCCGCACAAGGCTTGATCATCTTCCTTACCTACGGCGTGGGCATGTTTATCGGTTCGCTACTCTCCGGCACAGCCGTCGATTACTTCAGCAAGACCAGTGGCGGAATCGTCACTCGCGATTGGCAAAGTTTCTGGCTCACCTCTTCTGCCGGTGCCTTTGTGATTCTGATGATGATTGCGCTGTTCTTCCGCTCCAACGCCAAAGTTCAAACAGCGGATTAGTTACAGCCATACAATGCCCCGTGTGTTGCTTATACATTGGAACGAAGCGGAAGCCCGCGAGCGTGCTACGTTGCTGAATCAGGAAGGCGTTTCCGTGGTCACAATCGTCTCATCGGGTGGCGATACCATGAAGACTCTCAAACAGTCGCCGGGCATTGATGCCTTTGTCATCAGCCTGGAACGAATGCCTTCGCACGGCAGAGAAGTCGGCAAGTTTCTACGCGAAGTGAAGTCCACCCGCTATCTGCCGTTGATCTACATTGAAAGCCCATCGGAAGAAAAAACCTCCTTGGTGCGGGATGTGCTTCCCGATGCTATCTTCACCAGTTGGGCCCGCCTTGGTAACGTTCTTAAGACGCTCTCCCCTGTCGTAGATCCCATCGTTCCTGGCTTGAATGTCGCATCGGACAAACCGCTGCAAAATAAGTTAGGCCTGGTCGCCAACATGCGCGTTGGCCTTGCTGGAGCCCCTGACGAATTTGAAGAACTCTTAGGAGATCTGCCCGAAGGTCTGCGCTTTATTGATCGTGGTAAAGCCGATTTGTGGTTCTGGTTCGTACGCTCTGCGGAAGAGTTGCATACCGAAATGGGATACATGGGTTTGCGCTCTCCACTGTGGATCTGCTGGATGAAAGGGACCTCTGTAAAACTACCCATGATCCGCCGGGCAGCCAACGAAATGGGGCTGGTGGATTACAAAGTTTGTTCCATCAGCGACACTTGGTCGGGCATGATTTTCAAGTTGAAATCCCAATGAACATCCGCCGCATCACACTTTGGATTCCAGCCGTCAGCATGATGATGCTGTCTTTGATCAGCTACATTGATCGCAATACGTTGGCCGTACTGGCACCAACTATTCTTGAGGAAATGAAGCTGTCCAATGAACAGTACGGCTACATTGTTGCGGCATTTTCCATTCTTTATATGATCGGCAACCCAGTGTGGGGCCGCTGGATTGATCGCTTTGGATTGCGGCTGGGTATGACCACCGCAGTTACCTTCTGGACACTGGCTTCCATGGCCCACGCCTTTGCCCAGGGCATTTGGAGCTTCGGCTTTGCCCGCGCCGCCCTGGGGTTCGGTGAAGGAGCCACCTTCCCCGGTGGATATCGAACCGTTGTGGAAACGCTTCCTGTGGAGAATCGTTCCAAAGGTGTTGCCGTAGCCTACTCTGGCGGATCGTTGGGAGCAGTGATCACACCGTTGATCATCATCCCCATTGCCGCGAAATGGGGCTGGCGTGGAGCGTTCTGGTTCACAGGCATCATTGGGATTATCTGGCTTCTGATCTGGACACTGGTTAATCGACTTCCAGCCATGCGCAAGCCGCGCCAGGCACCGGCAAGGTTGGTTGCACCACCCCATTTCTTTGATCGCAAAGCCTGGAGCTTTCTGTTCACTTATGCTTTTGGCGCATTTCCTTTGGGATTCGTCCTTTATACATCGGCACTCTACTTGAAGACGTTGGGATTGTCGCAAGGGGAAATGGCCAAGCTGCTTTGGATTCCCCCTTTCGGTTGGGAACTGGGCTACTTCTTTTGGGGCTGGGTGACGGACCGAACGGTTTCCCGAACTTCGGAAACCATGCCCGTTTTTCGACGTCTATTTACAGTTCTGACGATCCTCAGCCTGCCCCTGGCCTTCGCCCCGCAAATGCGACCATTGCCATTTTTGATGGCTGAACTATTCCTGGCCATGTTCGTCACCGCTGGCTTCGTCATTGTGGGCGTAAGCTATGCCACTACCATTTACACCGCTGAACATGCGGGCCTGATTGCCGGGCTGGGTGCCGGGTCTTGGTCTGGAGTGGTGGGATTATTAATGCCATTCATCGGCAGGTTATTCGATCAACACAATTACACATTGGCTTTTCAGATTGCCGCCGCACTCCCACTGATTGGCTATTTAATCTGGTTGCTGCTAACTCGTCATGCAAAAACTTGAAGTTTCGTGAGAACCTGAAGTGGAATGAGTCACATTACACCGGAATTTTTGTTCTTAGGATTGCTATGGTACGTGGTATTTTTATTCTCCACAGTGTGCCACGAAGCAGGTCACGCCTACATGGCTACCCGGCTAGGAGACATGACTGCCTATTTGGGCGGGCAGGTCTCTCTGAATCCAGTGCCGCACATGCAACGCGAACCCATGGGCATGATTCTGTTCCCCGTACTCACGTACGTCACTGGCGGCTGGATGATGGGCTGGGCATCGGTTCCCATTGATCCTTATTGGACTCTGCGCAATCCAAAGAAGGCATCACTCGTTTCGCTTGCGGGACCGCTAGCCAACTTCGCTTTGGTGCTGATTTCAGGACTGATCATTCGCGTTGGACTTTCTATAGGCTACTTTGCTCCCCCGCATAGCTTCGCCATTGAAAGCCTGATAGTGGGGACCACTCCTGCGGCTGAGGGCATTGCCACCTTTGTCAGTTTAATGTTTGGCCTCAACCTGCT
>JAYWBH010000157.1:0-7033 GCA_043781815.1 Bryobacterales bacterium
AGAAGCTGAAACTCGCCGGGGCGAAGGTCGAACTGCTGGATGGCGATGAAGTGCGCACGCACCTTTCCAAAGGTCTGGGATTCAGCAAGGAAGATCGCGATACCAACGTGCATCGCCTGGGATTTGTGTGCCAGTTGCTTTCGCGCAACGGCGTCATTGCCATTGTTGCCGCTATCAGCCCGTATCGCGCAACACGCGACGAAGTGCGGGCCAAGATTGAAAACTTCGTGGAAATTTACGTTCACTGCCCCATTGAAGTGCTGGCGGAACGCGATGTGAAAGGCCTCTATAAGCGCGCTTTAGCAGGCGAAATTGCACATTTTACCGGTATCAGCGATCCCTATGAGCCGCCCACCTCACCGGAAATCATCGTCGACAGTTCCCTGGAAACATTGGAACAAAGCGAAGCCCGCGTCTGGGCCAAGCTCAAAGAATTGGAGCTATATTCCTAGTGATTGATCTACACTCCCACACCAATGCCAGCGATGGAACGCTGAGCCCCACGCAACTCATCGCGTTGGCCCAACAACAGAAGTTGGAAGCGCTGGCCATTACCGATCACGACACGTTTGAAGGTTATGACGCGGCCCTGCCCTTGGCCCAGGCCGCTGGTTTAGACCTGGTTTGTGGCATTGAAGTAAGCACCCGATTCCGCGCCAAAAGTGTCCATTTGCTGGGTTATTTCCTGAACGGGAACCCTTCAGAAGATTTTCGCACGTGGTTACTGTTGCTGCAGGAAAGCCGTCGGGAACGTAATAAAGAAATGGTGGTTAAGTTGAACGCCATGGGCATTGGCATCAAGTTGGCTGAAGTGGAAATGCTGGGACGCAGCATCACGGGTAGACCCCATTTTGCCCGCGCTATGGTGCAACAAGGCTACTGCAAAACCACTGAAGAGGCGTTCAAAACTTATCTGGGTGAAGGGGCCCGAGCGTATGTGGAACGTCGGGAAATCATGCTGCCCGACGCCATTGCTTTGGTTCGCGAATCGGGTGGCATTCCTGTATTGGCGCATCCGATCCGTTTAGGCAAGGAAGACCGCACCATAGAAGAAAAGTGGATTTCAGAAATCGCCGATGCTGGCCTTTTGGGTCTGGAAGTATTTCATTCCGACCACGCCCCAGCCGATGTGGAACGCTATCAGCGCTACACTCGCAAATTGCAATTGGCACCCACTGGCGGCAGCGATTATCATGGCGACAACAAGCCCGATATTCAATTGGGAGAAGGACGCAAGAAGAACTTAAACATTCCCTTCAGTGTTCTTCAAAACCTGCGCGACAGCTTCCCCAACCAGTAACGGTGCTGCCGGGTTGCGCACGATCTCAGCCCGCACAAAGCCATATGCAAGCACCTTGCCTACCTTAGGGGAATAGGCCGCGCTGGTGATTTTGCCGACTCGAACTGCGTCCGAAAAAATCTCTGTTTCAGCAGCAGGAACTGTGGTGCCTTCAATTGAAAGCGGCACCAGCAAGCGGTTCACCAACCCCCGCGACCTCACCCGTTCCACAATTTCCTGCCCCAAGTAACAACCCTTGGTGAAATGAATGGCCCGCATCTGGTTGGTTTCCTGGGGGATATGCTTGTCACTAAAATCCACCCCATAGGTTGGGCGCTGCTGTTCCAAATGGTAGACCAGCAAGTCTTCAGGGCTGGCATTGACCATGCCTGCCTTGCTGAGCTTAGCCAACACTTCAGCCTTCTCATGGAGCGGACAGAAGATTAGAATCGACTGGTTATGGCTGATGGCAATGCCGTTGATCTCAATAATTTCGTTTACAAGTGGAACGGTAAAACCTGCTGCTTCTAGCGCCGCTTTGGACAAAGGGCCATCCACGGAAATCGACGCGGTTGTATCGGTCTCGTTCGTCAAAGTCACATCATCGGCAATGATGAACTTGTCCAGATGATCAAACACCAACTGAGCCGTAGATGCTTCAGTATCGAGCAGAAACGATTCCCCCATATTCCAAATATTCACGTCGGCCAGAATGCGCCCCTGGTTGTTGAGGAAAAACGCATATAAGCCATGACCCGGCTGCAGATCATTTACGTGATTGGTGGTCATGGCGTGCAGCAGACGAGCGCCGTCTTCACCGGACACACGGATCTTGCCCCGACCTGTGAGGTCGGTTAGAGCCGCGCCTTCGTGGAGTGCTTGGTAACCAGGGGTCATGATATGGATCTCATTGTGGCCGATAGCAACAAAATGACCAGACCTGATATGGCTGCGCCGGTTAGCAGTCGAGCTCGCTTGTCATCGGTTACATCGGGCTTAGCGGAAATCAACATCACTGCGGCAACGTGCATCACCAGCAGGAATTTAATTCCAAAGATCGCATGGTACGTATGGGGAGTACCCTTCATTTTGGACATCAATTGAAAAATTCCGGCCACAAGAATGGCCACAATAAACGGCAGTACTTGCCCGACGGTCCACGGGGCACCTTTCAGCTTCCCCTGCCGCGCAAGGAAGGCGGCATAGCAGGCACCACCAATCAGAATCACAGCGGAGCTGATGTGCACCCAGCGAACCAGAATTGCAGCTAACGAGGAAATATCCATTCCTTCATTCTACAATTGACCTATATGATCCACGAGATGATTCCGGTGGGAATGTTGCAATGCAACTGTTCTATTTTCGGTGACGAAACCACGCACGACGCCATTGTGATTGACCCAGGCGACGATATTGCAGACGTTGAAGCCATCCTTGAAAAGCATCAGTTGAAGGTTACAGCGATTGTTATCACCCATGCCCATATTGATCACATAGGCGGCGCGGCCAAGTTGAAGAAATCTACCGGAGCCCCGGTTTATATGAACGAAAACGACCAAGGCCTGTATGATGCAATGGAAATGCAGGCTGGCTGGCTGGGCATAGAAACACCAGAGCAGACCGAAATAGACTCCAATGCTGCCGATGGCCGAATCTTAAAACTGGGCAATGCCGATTTCCATGTTTTGCACACCCCAGGACACACACAAGGCAGTTCCAGCTTGTGGATTCCATCGGAAAAGAAAGTGGTGGCTGGCGACACATTGTTCCGCGATTCCATTGGCCGCACCGATCTTCCTGGCGGCAATAGCCGTCAGATTCTGGTTTCGATTCAAGACAAACTACTACCGCTGCCCGAAGATACGATTGTGATTCCAGGCCATGGCGGACTTACGACGATTGGCCGGGAGAAGGCTCGGAATCCATTCCTGGTTGGGTTGTAGAATTCTTTACTTGCCTGCTGCAAGCTGCATGGCGTCGCGCACCAGTTCCTTGGCATCGGCGATTTCCTTCAACACCAGTTGCAGATCCATGGCAGGTTTGGCAGGGTTTCTGGCACTTGTGCAATAAACGCCGTGCTGGCCGGTCATAGTGAGCGCGTCGGTCAAAAGATCAAGAGTCATCGCCAACTTCCCTCGAATGGGGCCGTACTGAAATTCGTACCGTTCAATCTCTTCGCGACGTTCTACGTAAATGGACATGGATTCCTTTATTGTAGAGGTATAGACTGATGCAGATACCGAATTGGCCCATTGCGGGTGAACGCGAGTTGGAACTGATCCAAAAGGTGCTCCAGAGTCCTCAATGGGGCGGATACCACCCGTTAGTGACGCAGTTTGAAAATCAGTTTGCCGCTTTGCAGCAGGTGGAACATTGCATTAGCGCAATGAACGGCACCATCACGCTGGAAGTCTTACTGGCGGCGGCGGGGATTGGTGCTGGCGATGAAGTGATTGTGCCGGCCATCAGCTTTGTGGCCACCGCCACCAGTGTTTCCCGCGTTGGGGCGACGCCCGTTTTTGTGGATATTGAACCCTACAGCTTCAACGTCGATCCCGCTTGTGTGGAGCGGGCCATCACGGCCAAAACGAAGGCAATTATTGTGGTGCACTTTGGTGGTCCTTTGGCGAATATGGATCGATTGGTGGAGTTGGCTGAGGATCGCAAAGTGCTGCTGATTGAAGATGCGGCACATTCGCAAGGGGCGTCCTGGCGGGGGCGTGGAGCGGGAAGTTTTGGTTGGGCTTCTTCATTCAGCTTTCAGAACGGCAAGGTGTTAACGGCGGGCGAGGGCGGTGCCATGACCACCAATTCCGCCGATCTGGCTCGTAAGCTGCGCTGCCTGACCAATATTGGACGCAAGGAAGGAGAGAACTTTTTCTTCCATTATGAATTGGGAACCAATGCCCGAATCACTGGGTTTCAGGCGGCCGTACTGGTGGCACAACTGGAGCGTTTGCCGTCGCAGATTGCGTTACGATCCAAAAATGCGGCCGCGATCATTGAAGCGACGCGAGGCGTTAAGGGGCTGACCTGGCAACACATTCCAGCAGAGGTGACGGCCAATAGCTGGTACCTGATGCTGGGGCGGATTGACGCGGCTGCCTTTGGCCGAACACGGGATCAGTTGCACAAGGATCTTACGGCGGTGGGAATTCCCTGCACTCCGTTTTACCCTCATACCTTGTATCGCAATCCGCTGTATATAAGAGGTGGTTGCCGGGTGGAACCATGTCCCAACGCCGAAGCTTGCGTTCAGGATGCGTTCTGGTTGCCGCATCGGGTTTTAATGGGGGATGAATATTTGACCCAAGCAATTGCCTCAAGTCTTGGACGCTAAGACCAAGATTAAAAGTTGTGAAGTTATCGTTTACCTTTTGTTAATTCACATTGTAAAGAATTGCAAAAGTTTGCGTTCAACACACAACTGTAATATTCTTTACCTAGCTGATTTCTTCAGGTCAAGTTTTCCTCTGGGAGTGTTTGTGAAATTACTATCAACTCTGTTTGTTGCTTTGGTGTGTATGGGCTCGTTAGCCAGCGCCCAAACCGCCGCTGGTTCTATTTCCGGAACCGTGCAAGACATTCAAACCGCATCGCTTGCTGGTGCAACAGTTACCATTACGGATCAGGAAAAGAAGTCCTCATTGAAAGCCACGGCGGACAATGCGGGCCGTTTTACCTTCCCACAATTACAACCAGGGAACTATACAATCATCATTGAGGCTAAGGGCTTCCGCAAGATTGAACGCAAAGATATTGTTCTTAATGCCAATGATAAGATCGCTCTGCCACCTTTTATAGCCGAAATCGGCTCGGTGGATCAGGTTATCGAAGTGGCGGCCCAGACCCAGGAATTACAAACGGAAAGCGCTGAGCGCGGCGCGGCGATCACAGGTAAGCAGTTGCAGAATGTGGCCGTCAACGGGCGCGGCTATCTGGCTTTGGTGGGCTTGGCACCGGGCGTTGTAAGTACGGTAAATTTGCAGACAGCCGGTAGCGGCGGCCTGGGATCGATATCCGCCAACGGTGCGCGCACGAGCCAAAATAACCTTACCTTGGATGGCATCGGCAATGTGGATACCGGCAGCAACGGTGGTCAGTTGGCCACTGTCAGTCTGGATTCGGTCCAAGAGTTCAAGATTCTTACCAGCAACTATCAGGCGGAGTACGGACGATCTTCTGGTGCTCAGATTAGCGTTGTGACGAAAAGTGGCAGTTCCGCATTTCATGGCAGTGCTTATTTATTCCATCGGCATGAAGGTTTGAACGCTAACAATTGGAAGAACAATCGCGACGGAATTCAACGTAACAAGTACCGCTACAATGACCCTGGTTACACTATTGGCGGTCCAGTTTTTCTTCCCAAGATTTTCAATACGAACAAAGATAAACTCTTTTTCTTTTTCAGCCAGGAATTTCAGAAGCAGTTGGTTCCACAAGGCACTCGTAACGTAACCATGCCCACGGCCCTGGAACGCAAGGGTGATTTTTCGCAGACGGTGGATAACAACGGCAATCCGTTCCCTTACATTAAGGACCCACTTTCCACATCCCCCTGCAATGCCGGCAATCAGTTGGGATGCTTTGCCGATGGTGGTGTTTTGGGTCGTATTCCAGCTAGCCGGTTGTACGCACCAGGTTTGGCAATTTTGAACTTCTACCCACAGCCTAACGCGCAAGTGGCAACGAACAGAGGATTTAACTTCCAATCACAGTTTTCCGACACTCAACCACGTCGGGAAGACCTTTTGCGAGTTGACTATAACATCAGCTCCAAGTGGAAGGTTTTTGGTCGTTTGGTGCAGAACACCGACATACTCTCAACCAATTACGCATCCTTCGTCTTGAATGGCAACTTCGCTTCAGGAACCCAGCATGTGGATAAGCGTCCAGCCAGGAGCGTGGCTTTTACAGCAACCACTTTGATCAGCCCCACGATGACCAACGAAGCCACCTTCGGAGTAGGCGGGAACAAGATCAATATTGACGCCAACAACGACGGTCTATCGCGAACAAAGGCAGGGTTGAGTAACCTTCCTCAGTTGTATCCGAGTGCTGTCCAAAATGATTATTTACCGGGCTTCGGTTTCGGCGGATCGCGCCTTGCTAACAGCCCCGCCCGGAACACCCCGGATGCGCCGTTTGTGAACTACAACACCACCATTGACGCGATCGACAATTTGAGCAAGGTGTGGAATGCACACACACTCAAGATTGGAATGTACGTCAGCCGCAGCCGCAAGGATCAATCCTCCTTCGCACCGTTTAATGGCAACTTCAACTTTGGCGATAACGCCAGCAACCCGCTGGATTCCGGTTATGGTTATGCCAATGCCGCGCTGGGCGTTTTCCAAACATTCCAACAAGCATCGCAATACGCCAATGGCATGTATCGTTACACTCAGGCTGAAGGCTACATACAGGACAACTGGAAAGTTACTCGCCGATTGACGCTGGACTACGGTTTACGCATGAACTGGATTCAACCGCAGTTCGACGCCGGGCTGCAGACTTCCACGTTTCTTCCCAATCGGTTCGATCCGGCTAAGGCTTCAAGACTTTGGCGACCAGCGTTCAACGCGGCAGGTGCCCAGATTGCTGTTGACCCGCTAACGGGTGCGACGAATCCGGTTACTTCAGTTGGCCGCATCATCACTGGTTCGGGCAACATTCTGAATGGAATCGCTCAGGCGGGTAAGGATGTGTCCAAGTACTTGATGGAAAATCGTGGTATCCACTGGGGACCTCGGT
>JAYWBH010000158.1:0-7033 GCA_043781815.1 Bryobacterales bacterium
AATCACCTCGGTCGGATAGCCACCGATGCCCGAATCAGTCTTGAATTTGCCTCCAATGAACTTGAGGCACTAACGCTACAGACGCAGGCAGTCGAAGCCATGTTGCCCCTTGATCCTGCTCGCGCCCTACGCATGTATGAAGATATCCCAGTGCCCCAAATTCAGCCGCGCACATGTCAGGATCCCAATACGCCAGACGTTTCTCTTTATTTCAAAACAGCAATCAAATTGTTTGGTGCTGCCTTCACGGAGAAACAACGCAAAGAGGAAGAACATGTCCGCTTTCTTGAAAATCGGATTACCTCAGTTCGCTCCCCCGCACAAGTAGAACCAGCAATCCAAATGCTTTTAACAACCCGCTTGACCGAAAGTCAACGTAGTTACCTGGCCAGTAAGTTAGCTGCCGTACTCGATGCAGTAAGTGGAGATGATCGCACGTACGGAATTACTGAATCCGTATTCGTTCCAGAAGATCTGTCAGACCGTTCAGCAACCATTGTGCTTGTCCCCGCGCTGCGTTCCTACATTCGCCGTCAACTGAGTGGGCCGCGCTGCCATGACAATATTCCTGCTGCTGGAAAGCTGCCCAGCTCAGCGGAGGCCTTTAACCGTTTGGCTATCAAAATTGATAAAGAAGGTGCCTCCTTCCTTCCCTTAAATTTGAACGAAGTGCAGCCATCCAAAGATGAAGGCACAATTAAACAACAATTCCCATGGAAATCAACACGGTCAAAAGCAATGCTATCCGCACTGAAATGGCTCAACCATGGCAATCGTCCTGGAAAGGATTCCATGCGTTTCTGGACCGCAGCCGAACGCGACACCGAAGAATGGTACAGCCACTATCTTGAAACATTAAAGCTTCTTGAAGGCTGGCAGGAAACAGAAGAAGAGTCGCCCCAGGATTATATTTTTATGGTGTCGCAAACATATAGCATCCTTGCAAAATTAGTGATCGGTCAGGATAAACGAGACCATGCCATGGAAAGCTATTTGCGATTCATTGAGCAGCGTTACGACGCAGCCGGAAGTCGAAATTTCTGGTTCACCAATGTGCGCATGATGCTGGACCTTGCCGCTTCCACCAAGGAAACAGACAAGACCGAACGTTCCTGGCTCCTGCTGCATTTCCGTCGTAGCGCGAATCCAATCATCGCGCTTTATGCAGAACTCGAGCGTGACTTGTAACCAAGGCATCTTCAATGCCCCTGCAATGTCTGCACATAATCCAAGCCCAAAGCAAAACTTGCATTCGTTGAGCAGGCGGTTTCGCCTACTGCGGATCATCGCAAAGAAGTATTAGTTAGTTGGCACAGCACGTGCTCCATAACAATCTATGAGCAAACACGACAATGAAGGAATTCGAACCTACGACACCGTTTCAGTAAGACCAAAAGGTATGGGTCCTGGTTCTGCAGGCCAGTCTGGCGATACGCAGGGACTCTCCGACATCGCTGAGGCAGATTCAGAAAGTGTCGAGGAACTGATTGAAGAAGGGCAATTTTTTGAGGCGGCATTGATCAGCGGTGTGGAAGATGCAAACGATTCCGAAGTAGCCGAGGTACACACCAAACAAGTACCTGAAGACGACGTACCTTCTGAATATTTAACCGGCGATAGGGACTAGCGGATAAAAGGACATCAAAAATGACAGAACGTAATTCAGTGGTGGGGCTTTACAACACGCATGACGCAGCCGAAGAAGCTGTCAAGGAACTGCAACGTGCAGGGATCGACATGAGTACGCTGTCCATTGTTGGTAAGGATACTCATACCGATGAACACGTGGTGGGTTACTACAACAGCGGTGATCGTATGAAGTATTGGGGAAAGAACGGAGCGTATTGGGGAGGATTTTGGGGATTGCTGTTTGGGTCAGCAATGTTTGTGATTCCCGGTATTGGTCCCGTCTTGATGGCTGGTCCCATCGTCGCTTCCATCCTCGCAGCTCTTGAAGGAGCCGTGGTGTTCGGAGGTCTCAGCGCTCTTGGTGCCGGACTCTATGGAATAGGAATCCCCAACGATAGTATTATTCAATACGAACTGGCCATCAAGACCGACATGTTCCTGCTGATGGTTCAGGGCACAGCGATAGAAGTGGACAAAGCGAAATCTATTCTGGAAACCACTAGTCACCTCAACGTCACAAAGCACTCCACAGATCAATTGACCCAACTAGCCAAAGCAAGCTAAAAAACCGCAAAATTGTGGAGACAAAATAATGTTAACCAACACAACGAACTTGAAAGGTTTTGTGATCCGAGCTACCGATGGCGAGCTTGGAACCGTAGATGATTTTTACTTCGATGATGACTCCTGGGCAGTTCGCTACCTCACCATTCAAACAGGCGGCTGGCTGGATCAGCGACGAGTTCTAATCTCGCCCATTTCCATCATTCATGCCGATTGGCTAGCCAAACGATTGGACGTCGCTCTGACGAAAAAGCAAGTTGAAAATAGCCCGGATGTGGATACCCACCGACCAATTTCCCGTCAGCACGAAGCGGAATATCTTGGTTATTATGGCTATCCATATTATTGGGGTGGTGTAAATCTTTGGGGCCCTGCGTTTTACCCGGCGGGCTTGGCCGTTCCATTAACGGTTCCCCAGGAAGTGGTGGTGGGAACCATCAGCGAACAGTCCGCTGATTCCCATCTGCGCAGCTCCGAAACCGTCGCGGGGTACACGATTGAAGCAGTTGATGGAGAAATTGGCCATGTCCAAGGCTTCATCGTGGACGACGAAGCTTGGGCCATTCGCTACATTGAAGTGGCTACACGAAATTGGTGGCCGGGCAAGAAGGTACTGGTTTCACCAGCATGGGTTAGGGAAGTAAGTTGGGTAGATTCAAAAGTGTCTGTAGGTCTAACTCGTGAAGTGATTCAAAACGGACCAGAGTATTTGGACTCCATGCCAATCACGCGTGAATATGAAAATAGGCTCTACTCGCATTATGGCAGGGCACCCTATTGGCTTCCCGGAGCTCAATCAAAGTCTTAGTTCATATCAAGAACATTTAGGGGGGCTTCTGTATCCAGAAGCCCTTTTCCTTTTAGGTGTGTCGTCTGCTCCACGCGCAACGCCCCACCCTCGCTTTCCCATACTTGAATTTCCTGGGCTAACAAGAGTGAAGCGGAAACGGTAGTTCCATCAACTGGAACTGTGAAAAATAGCTTACCCAAGAAAGCTCACCAGTTCTCGGTTCACTTCCTCCGCGTGCGTCCAGGTAATGCAATGCGGTCCATCTTTAATCACAACCTGCCGAGCCCCTTGAATCAATTTGGCAGTTCGCGAGCCCGTGGCGCTGATCGGCAAAATGCGATCGGCATCGCCATGAATCACCAATGTCGGCACATCCACTTTGGTCAAATCCTTACGGAAGTCCTCCAGCCAGGTAGCGACGCAAGCCAGGCTAGCCGTCGCCGAGCTACCGGCCGCGACGTTCCAACTGGACTGCATAACTTGCTCACTAACGCGCTTAGGCATTAGGACATCGGTGTTGTAGAAATTTTTGAAGAAGTCTCCGAAAAAGGCGAACCTGTCTTTGACAATGCCTTTTTCAATCCCCTCGAAAACACTCTTATCCACACCTTCTGGATTGTCAGCAGTTTTCAAAAGGAAGGGTGGAATACCAGAAATAAAAATCGCCTTGCTCACGCCCTTTGATCCATACTTTCCAAAGTAACGGGCCACTTCGCCACATCCCATAGAGAAGCCTGCCAGCGTAAACTCTTTCAACTCCAACTGCACAATAATTTTGTGCAAGTCCTCGGTAAAGGTGTCGAAATCGTATCCCGAAGTTGGCTGGCTTGATTTACCAAAGCCTCGCCGATCATAGGTAACCACGCGATGCCCCGCAGCCAGCAGAGGCGTTAGCTGCTTTTCCCAGGAAGCACCGTTCAGAGGATATCCATGAATCAGTACAATCGGCTTCCCCGAACCGTGATCTTCATAGTAAAGATCTATGTTACCTGAATTTTCTTTCCCCACAGTAATATATGGCACGCGATTTTATCCTTCAAGTAATTTTGGGAGCCGGTAAAAAACACCGACCCCCTTGTTGTTTATTTTGAAGCAATCGGAATGCCAATGGCAGTGCCAATCACGTCACCAGTGATCACAATTTCCACTCGACGATTCTTTTGGCGGCCTTCCATTCCTTGTTTAGTCAGCTTCTGGTTATAGTCATCCCCACCAACACTATCGGTGTGCCCTTCAACATCCAACTTCAATCCCGGATGCCCGGAAACAATCCCCGCAATCTTGGCAAGCTTCTCACGGGCCAGCGGACGCAATGAATATCTGCCGGTATCGAACAGCACATCAGACATGTTCACAATTAATCCACGCGCTGTATCTTGAGTTTAAAGAACAGCATTGAATTGCTTCAGCAGCAAAATTCGCAGTTCCACTTTTTCTGTCTCCAATTGCGTCTTCTGCTTGGCAGCATTGGCCAGCTCAATTCACAACTCCACCCGTCGCAGCCGGAGTGCATTCATAATCACCGAAAAGGAACTGAAAGTCATCGCTGCACTGGCAATCATTGGGCTAAGTAACAAGCCAAAAAAGGGGAACAACACTCCCGCCGCAATCGGAATTCCCAACACGTTATAGAAAAACGCGAAGAAAAGATTCTGCCGAATATTGCGCATAGTCGCCCTGCTCAACCGCCGTGCCCGCGCAATTCCACGCAGGTCACCCTGCACCAACGTGATGCCCGCGCTCTCCATGGCAACATCGGTGCCAGTGCCCATCGCAATGCCCACATTGGCTTGAGCCAAGGCCGGCGCATCGTTAATTCCGTCCCCGGCCATAGCGATTACGTGATTCTGCAATTGAAGCTGCTTCACCACTTCCGCCTTCTTCTCTGGCAACACGTCCGCCTGAATGTCATCAATGCCTAACTTGCTAGCCACAGCCCGTGCAGTAGTCTGATTGTCTCCTGTCAACATCACCAGACGGATACCTTCCGCATGCAGCAGTTGGATAGCTTCTGGCGTGGATCCCTTGATTGGATCGGCAACTCCCACCAGACCAGCAGGCCGACCATCGATAGCCACCAGCATCACGGTTTGTCCTTGCTGACGAAGCTCTTCGGCACGTCGTAGAAGCTGTCCAGGGTCTACGGAAATTTCCTCAAACAGCTTGGCGCTGCCCACGGCCACAGTTCGACCGTCAATCGTACCCTTAACCCCTTTACCGGTTATCGAGGCAAACGTTTCTGTCTTGGCCAGTTGTAATCCGCGCTGCTTTGCGCCTGCTACAATGGCACCGGCCAGGGGATGCTCACTGGCCATTTCCAGGCTTGCCAGCAGGCGGAGCATTTCTAAATCTTCCTTGCCATTGATCGATTCAATAGTTACAAGTTGGGGTTTACCTTCAGTCAGCGTTCCTGTTTTATCAATCACCAGAGTATCCACTTTCTCCAATGTTTCCAGGGCTTCAGCGTTTCGAATTAAAACGCCAACTTGAGCCCCACGCCCGGTGCCCACCATGATCGACATTGGCGTTGCCAGACCCAGCGCACAAGGGCAAGCAATAATCAGCACGGACACAGCATTGACCAGCGCATAAGCCAGCCGAGGTTCCGGACCCCAAATCGCCCACACAGCAAAGGTGATTACGGAAACTAAAATAACGGCTGGTACAAAGTAGGAAGCAACCACATCCGCAAGGCGTTGAATGGGTGCGCGAGTTCGTTGTGCATCGCTCACCATTTTCACGATCTGTGAGAGAAGCGTTTCAGAGCCCACCCTATCTGCACTCATGATGAAAGTGCCGGTGCCATTGACCGTGCCTCCAGTAACTCTGGCATCCACCAGTTTTTCTGTGGGAATGGGTTCACCGGTAACCATCGATTCATCAACGCTGCTAGTTCCTTCCAGAACAACACCATCCACGGGAACTTTTTCACCTGGTCGGACACGGAGCCGGTTACCCACCATCACCCGGTCCAGCGGAATGTCTTCTTCACTCCCGTTCTCACGCACAATGCGCGCTGTTTTGGGCGCTAATCCCAGTAATGCTTTCAGCGCACTGCTGGTTTGGCTGCGGGCGCGCAATTCCAATACCTGACCAAGCAACACCAATGTCACAATCACTGACGCCGGTTCAAAGTAAACCGCCATGTCTCCGTTCTTATCCCGGAACGATGCGGCAATGAATTGTGGAAATAGTAAAGCAAAGACACTATAAAAATATGCTGACCCGGTCCCCAGCGCAATCAGCGTGAACATATTCAAATTCCGATTCACAATAGAAGTCCAACCGCGCTCAAAGAAGGGCCAGCCGCACCACAGCACCACCGGCGTCGCCAAGGCAAATTCAAGCCATAGCGATGGATTGGAACCAAGCAAATGTTGCAAAGGATCACCTGGAATAAAGGAAGAAAGCATTAGCAACAAAGTCGGCGCGGTGAGTGCCAGGCTGATCCAAAACCTTCGGGTCATGTCCACCAGTTCAGGATTGATTTCATCCCCAGCCACTTGGGTCGGTTCCAGCGCCATACCGCAAATGGGGCAACTTCCTGGACCCATTTGACGCACTTCCGGGTGCATCGGACAAGTGTATTCAACCTGGTTGTCATTTGTTCCGGGCACTTCTACGGAACCAACGATACTCGCCACTTTTTTAAAATATGAGTCAGGGCTTTTGCGAAACTTTTCCGCACAGCCCTTACTGCAAAAATAGTGAGTCTCACCTTGATATTCGATTTTGTCGACCGCAGCAGCAGGGCTTATTTTCATACCGCAGACCGGGTCTACAACCAGTGTTGCTGCTGCTTTTGGCGCACTCATATGCTTACTGGTCGGACCGGACGAAGCATGGGTCGGTCACTTCTGGAATAGTCAGCCTGGGCTTCATGTTCCGATGCGATATCGGCAGCGTGTGTGTCCTTTAAAATTTGCTTTGCACGCCGGACCCAATCTGAATCATCGCAGTGGACTGAGACAAGAATGCCTCCTTCCTTAATTAATCCTTCGTAGCGTTTCGCTTCGTATTCAGGCATGCCCAAGCCTGCCAGTCCACCCA
>JAYWBH010000159.1:0-2248 GCA_043781815.1 Bryobacterales bacterium
AACTTCCTTCTGGTACTTCACCATCTGTTGGAACGAAGTGCCTTGGGCCGCTTCCGTAACAGCGAAAAGCTGGTCGGTATCCTGATCGGGAATGAAGCCCTTGGGGATGTGAATGAACATCCAACCGGTGGCCGCCAGCACCAGGAAAAAACTAGCCATGGTAAGAACTCGACGTTCCAACACCCATTGCAACGTTACGTCGTAGGTGTGAAGCATGCCGGTGAAAAACCGTTCCGTCACACTATAGAACCAGCCGTGCTCCGCGTGGCCTCCGCGTAAAAATCGGCTGCATAACATTGGTGTGAGCGTTACTGAGACTACTCCGGAAATCAAAATAGCCACTGTGATTGTCACCGCGAACTCTTTGAACAAACGGCCCAATACGCCGCCCATGAACAACACTGGAATAAAGACAGCGGCCAGAGAAATGGTCATAGATAGAATGGTGAAGCCAATTTCTCGCGACCCTTTCAACGCCGCTTCCATTGGGCTTTCACCCAGTTCAATGTGGCGAACAATATTTTCCAGCATGACAATTGCATCGTCCACTACAAAGCCAATGGACAAGATCAACGCCATCATAGAAAGGTTATCCAAACTGTAGTTCAGCAGGTACATTACAGCGAAGGTTCCGATAATGGAAAACGGCAGCGCCAGGCTAGGGATCAACGTTGCGGAGAAGCTACGCAGGAATACGAAAATCACCATCACCACCAACCCCAGGGTCAGTGCCATGGTGAACTTCACATCGTTAAAAGATTCGCGAATAGATTCCGATCGGTCGTACAACGTTTCCATTCTGACCGTCGGCGGAAGTTCCTTATTGTCCTTGAAGGATTGCAGCAGCTTGTGAATGCCCTCAGTCACATCAATGGTATTGGTGCCGGGTTGGCGTTGGATGGCCAGCACAATAGAACGGGCACTGCTCTCTTTTTTATTGAACCAGGATGCAGTTTTATCGTCCTCCACACTATCCACTACATTGGCTAATTCTTCCAGCCGAATGGGCGACCCACGTCGATAGGAAACTACTAGCGACCGGTATTGTGCAGCGTTCATCAACTGGCCAGTGGCTTGCAATGTAAAGGCGCGCTGCGGACCGGAAATGGTTCCTGTCGGCAAATTGACGTTCCAACTTTTCAGCGCCGTTTCCACTTCATTCAAACCCACTTGTCGCGATGCCAGTGCGTGTGGATCCACCTGCACGTGGACGGCGTATTTCTGAGCCCCCAGCACTTGCACCTGGGCCACCCCAGTGACCATGGAAATTCGCTGTGCGATGCGCGTTTGGGCGTACTCATCCAGCGTGTATAGAGGAACTGTGTCCGAAGTCAGGGCAAGATATAAAATCGGTTGATCTGCCGGATTCACTTTGGTGAATGTGGGTGGCGTTGGCATGCCTGGAGGCAGCAATCGCGATGCCTGGGTGATGGCCGCCTGCACGTCCACTGCGGCCCCATCCAAACTACGGCCAAGGTCGAACTCAAGCGTGATCAGAGTGGAGCCCAGGGAATTCGATGAGGTCATCGCATTCAAACCAGCGATCATCGAAAACTGATTTTCCAGGGGCTTGGCCACGGCTGAAGCCATGTTTTCCGGGCTTGCGCCAGGCAGACTCGCGGTGATCAGCAACGTGGGAAAATCGACGTTCGGCAAATCGCTCACCGGCAAAGACCGATAGGCCACGGTGCCGAACATCGCAATGGCCGACATCAGCAATGTGGTGGCAATTGGCCTTTCAATAAAGCTCTGCGAAATATTCACTGGCTTGGTTAATCTCCGGTGCTCGTTGCTGGACTCAAAGGCTTACGGCTACCGGTAAGCAACCGGTACACACGTACTTTCAATGCGTCCATATAGGTGTAAACAACAGGGGTCAAATAGAGGGTGATCAATTGCGAGAAGATCAGCCCACCCACCACCGCTAAGCCCAACGGACGTCGCGATTCACCACCTGCGCCAAAGCCAATGGCCATTGGTACCGACCCCAAAAGTGCCGCGAGTGTGGTCATCATGATGGGACGGAAACGAACCATACAGCCCTGAAAAATTGCTTCTTCCGGACTCAGTCCCAGCTTGCGTTCAGCATCTAAGGCAAAGTCAATCTGCATGATGGCGTTCTTTTTCACAATGCCAATCAGCATCATCAGACCAACAAACGCGTAGATATTCAGCTCCACATTGAAGATGAAAAGCGTCAGCAGTGCGCCGAAAATCGCTGAGGGAAGTCCGGAAAGAATCGTCAGTG
>JAYWBH010000160.1:0-7023 GCA_043781815.1 Bryobacterales bacterium
ATCCGGCGTTCGACGCAAGAATGCTTTGGCTTACTATGTGCTGTTTCAGGTACTCTTCTTCCTTACCTTAGTTATTGGAATGCAGTATCTGCAATGGAACAACGAATGGTCCAACAAAATGGGCGGACTTGCCGCTTCTCTCATACTTGGCTACTTGCTGCCCCAGTTTGTTCTGCGTCGTTTGGAAAAGCGTTACAAAGAACGCTTACAGTTGGCCTTGCCCGATACGATTGATCTATTAGGAATCGTCCTGGGTACTGGTTTGGCGCTGGATCAGGCTATGACCCGTGTCAGCGAGGAGATGCAGTACATTTACCCGGAACTCGCCAGTGAGTTTTATACTGTCGTCATGCAAGTGAAAGCCGGACAGGAACGTAGCAAGGCCTTCAATCAACTGGTGAAACGCACTGGGATTGAGGACATCAAGTCTTTGGCCGCCATGATTTTGCAATCGGAAAAGTTTGGTACCAGTCTTTCTCAGGCACTGAAAGTTTACGCCGATGCGCTGCGCATGCGCCGCCGTCTGCGGGCTGAAACTGCCGCCGGGAAAGTAGCTCTTAAAATGACATTTCCCATTGTTTTATTCATTCTTCCGGTGCTGTTCATCGTCGCTCTGGTACCAGGCGTTCTCAGCGCGCTGCGCGATATGCGGAGTATGGGTCGGTAGGATAGGATAATAAAAGTTACATTTTGCCCCGTGGCGAAGTCTATTCTATTGTCCTTATGTTTCGCGACCTCACCAGACTCATTGTCGGAGCCGTTTCTTGCCTTCCGTTTGCCCTTGCTGAATCACCCGAAGTCTTTTCTTTCGTGCAAAATAACTGCGCCGGTTGCCACAATGGCAAGGTGAAGTCCGGGGACATTGATCTTGTCTCATCAAAATCGCCCAAGACTTTTGACGAAGATCGCGGCACTTGGGAAAAAGTGGTTGAGAAACTGAAAACCGGTCAAATGCCGCCTCCAGGCATGCCTCGTCCACCGGTCGTCGCAACCGCTTCGGTCACTAAATGGCTGGAATCGGAATTCGCACGGCAGGATCGCGCAGTCGTTCCTGATGCAGGTCGTGTGCGGGCTCGGCGCTTGAATAAGACGGAATACAACAACACCATTCGCGATCTGTTGGGCATTGACATTCAACCGGCTGATAGCTTTCCAGCAGATACCGCAGCCTACGGGTTCGATAATATTAGTGACGCTTTGAACCTTACCCCGGCGTTACTAGAAAACTACTTTGATGCTGCGGAGCGTTCCGTTCGCACGGCTATGTTTGGGCCAGCACTGCTCAAGCCGTCAGCCGTCCACTATTCGGCACCGGTCCGGGTCAACAATACTCGCGGACAAAACTCACTTCCTAAAGATTTGTTCCATTACGATTTCACTGGTCTAAGCACCATCCATTCGGCGCACTTTATACATCGCTTTCCAGTGGATGCTGAATATAGTTTCCGTATTGTTCTGAACGGGCACCGTCCCAACCAATCAGAACCGTCGCATCCGGCATTCTTCATTGACGGCAAAATGGTCAAAGAATTTGAAGTGGATGCCACAGATCTGGAAGGTCAAATCGTGGAGGTACGGACTCGCGTTACAGCCGGGGAACATTTACTTTCAGCTACGTATTTGAAGCCCTATCACGGATTGCCGCCTGCCTATAATGGACCGGAACCTTCCAAACGCCCCCCAGAAGCTTTGATATCCCTTCGCGGGAAACTCAGCGAGAAAGATATTGAGACCATGCGCAAGTACGGCACCAAAATCAAGACGGATGGTCTGGAAAAGCGCGTTGATAATCGGTTTGAATCGCTGGATGTGGGCGGTCCCTTTCATCAGGTCCTAGCCGCTTCGCCAGTGAGTCTGAAGAAAGTGTATGTGTGTGGACATGCTGCTGGGAAGCACGTCGATTCTTGCGTTCGGGTGATTTTGAAAGATTTTGCTGGTCGGGCATTTCGCCGTCCTGCAACAACTGCGGAAGTGGAGCAGTTCGCCAAATTCGTCACGCTGGCTCGTAAACAAGGGGATTCGCTGGAAGAAGGCATTGCCACGGCGTTGCAGGCAGTCTTGGTATCTCCTAATTTTCTCTATCGAATTGAGAAGGATCAACCAGCCGCTGTCGGAAGCACTGCATCGCCTGTGAGCGGTTACGAATTGGCGTCGCGTTTGTCCTACTTCTTATGGAGCAGTATGCCCGATGCGGAACTGCTGCGGGTAGCAGGGCAGGGAACACTGCGCCAACCGAATGTGCTGGAGGCTCAGGTAAAGCGTATGTTGCGCGACCCCAAATCGGTTGCCCTTGTCGAAAACTTTGCCGGTCAGTGGTTGCAGTTCAAGAACATTGATGTAGTGCGACCAGATCTGGAACGCTTCCCTATGTTTGAGGAAAGTTTGCGCCAAGCCATGCGTCGTGAGACGGAATTGTTCATTGACAATCTGGTTCGTAACGATGGCAGTGTGCTGGAATTACTGGATGCTAAATACACGTACCTGAATGAGCGGTTGGCCCGTTTTTATGGCATCCCCGATGTCATTGGACCTGAGTTCCGCCGTGTCGATATGACCAACTCAGAACGCGGCGGTGGCGTTCTGGCTCATGCCAGCATTCTGACAGTCTCATCCTATTCCACCCGAACGTCGCCTGTGCTGCGCGGAAAATGGATTCTGGAAAATTTATTGAACGCGCCCCCGCCACCTCCGCCCCCAGGGGTTCCACCACTGGAAGAAGCCAAGGCTGGTTCGGGTACATTGCGACAGCAAATGGAAGAACATCGCAAGAATCCTGCCTGCGCGTCCTGCCATTCCCGCATGGATCCGCTGGGCTTTGGTTTGGAAAATTTCAATGCCATTGGCGCCTGGCGCACGGTGGACGGAAAATCACCAGTAGATGCTTCCGGCACCTTGCCTGACGGACGGACTTTTAAAACTCCGGTTGCACTAAAGAGCCTGTTGAAGGAAGATCGTGCAGCGTTTCTTGACGGCCTGACAGAAAAGCTGATGATCTACGCGCTAGGTCGTGGGGTGGAGCGGCACGACCGTCCAGTGCTGGCCAGCATCACAGCCAAATTGCCCGCCTCCGATTACAAATTTTCGCAACTGGTTTTAGGAATAGTGAACAGCCTTCCGTTCCAAAATCGACGCGCTACCATGAAAGTTACTGAAAAAGTTACACAAGCGAGAGCCTCAAAATGAACTACATTACATCCAAGCACCTGAACCGACGCACCCTGCTTCGAGGCCTAGGTGCCGCCATTGCGCTACCTATGTTGGATGCTATGCGACCAGCGTTTGCGGCTCCGGCGAAGATCGCCAGTCAAGCGCGTCGTGTGGCTGTGGTCTATGTGCCCAACGGTATTGTGATGAAGGATTGGAAGCCGACAGAGACAGGAACCGACTTCGCCTACACCCGCATTCTAAAGCCTCTTGAGCCATTCCGCCAAGATATCACGGTTCTTTCTGGACTCGCTAATAACATCGCCGACGTCGCCAAAGGTGGAGGCCATGCCAAGGCTGCAGGTAGCTTTCTCTCTGGTGCGGAACCGAAGTATACCGCTGGTCCTGATGTGCGCGCTGGCGTCACTTTCGATCAGATTGCCGCGCAACGTTTTGCATCGCAAACCCGTGTGGCCTCACTGCAACTGGGTTGCGAAGATGCTCGTATGGTGGGCAATTGCGACACTGGATCGAGCTGCGCTTACACCAATAGCCTGTCCTGGAAAAACGCGGAAACTCCATTGGCCGTGGAAGTAAATCCACGCTCCGTTTTTGAACGCCTCTTCGGCACGGTTGACCCCAGCCTTCCTGCCGATGTTCGCGCGCGCAGGGCCTTCTATCGCAAAAGTATTCTGGATCAGACTCGCGAAAATACACAAAGCCTGATGACCAGTTTGGGTGCCGATGATCGTCGCAAGATGGATGAATATCTAACGGGCATTCGCGAAGTGGAAATGCGCATTGCCTTGGCTGAAAAAGATCCGTTGACGCCACCTTCGGAAAAGCCTTCGGGCATTCCATTTGATTACGCCGAGTACGTGAAGTTGATGTTTGACCTGCAAGTGATCGCGTTTCAATCTGACCTAACCCGCGTTTCTACCATGATGTTGGGTCGCGAAGGCAGCGTCCGCACCTATCCTGAAATTGGTGTTCCCGATCCGCATCATCCACTGACCCACCATCGCGGACATCCTGATTTTATTGAGAAAGTGACGAAGATTAATTGTTTCCACGTGGAACTATTTGCCAAATTTGTGGAGAAGTTGAAGGCCACGCCCGATGGGGATGGATCGTTGCTGGATCATTCGGCGATTCTCTACGGTTGCGCACTGAGCGACGGGAATGCGCATTCTAATTTCGATCTGCCATTGCTGGTTGCCGGTCATGCCGGTGGGCTGCGCGGCGGTCAACATTTGGCATCGGAAGCCAAAACTCCAGTAGCAAATCTATTTGTTCAACTGCTGAATGGTGTTGGTGTTGAAGTGGAAAAATTCTCTGATAGTACTGGCCTGTTGAACCTACGCTCGTAGGCTCAAAATTCCTCAGTGTCCGGGGGCGTAAATGTGTCACAATACGCCCCAGTGAACAAACTTCAGAACTCAGTAGCTGATGCCGCGCATGCATCTTCCGTCGCCCAGTGGCGATTGTTGGCCTTGCTGGTTGCGGCCGTGTTTATTAACTACATTGACCGGTCTAACCTTTCGGTTTCAGCCGAACAGATTACCAAAGAACTTTCCCTATCGCCCTCCCAAATGGGCATGCTGCTATCAGGATTCTTTTATACCTATGCCGTTTGTCAATTACTCTCTGGTTGGCTGATTGATCGCTTTGAAGTACACGTGGTTTTTGGAGTCGGATTCCTGATCTGGTCATTGGCCACAGCGGCAACGGGTTTTGTGGGCGGCTTTTACAGCCTGATGGGGTTTCGGTTGTTGCTGGGCTTTGGTGAGTCTGTGGCTTACCCTGCATTTTCAAAAATCATTGCCAGCGACTATGCAGAAAGCCAACGCGGAACGGCAAACGCATTGATCGACGCCGGGTCGAAGTTAGGACCAGCCTTAGGAACTCTGGTGGGTGGGTTGGTTGTGGCTCAATACGGCTGGCGCTTCCTGTTTCAAGTGCTGGGCTTCGGCGCACTGTTGTGGTTGCCTTGTTGGATGATGTGGGCGCCTCGCAAACACAAAGACGAAGTGAGCACTGTTAAGGCAAATATTTATACTCCCAGCATGTGGCAATTGTTGCAAGTTCGGTCGGTTTGGGGAACTTTCTTCGGACTCTTTGCCTTGAACTATACGTGGTATTTCATGATTACCTGGTTCCCGTCTTACCTGATCAAGGCCAGACACTTTTCAACAGAGCGCATGGCGGTGTTGGGGTCCATTCCATTTCTGATGATTGGAGTTGCCGCCGTGCTGGCAGGCTGGTGGGCGGACCGCCTTATTTCTCAAGGTGGAAGTCCGACGAAAGTCCGGAAAGGCTTTATCGCTGGTGGATTGCTGATGAATACTTTGATGCTTCCTGCGAGCATGGCAGCTAGCGACACCGTTTCCCTTGGCTTATTTTTCCTGGCATGCTTCGCACTGGGGTTTACAACAGGAAATCACTGGGCCATCACCCAGACCATGGCCGGTCCTGCAGCCGCCGGAAAATGGACCGGAATGCAGAATGCGTTCGGAAATTTGGCTGGGGTGGTGGCGCCTTTACTGACTGGTGTGATTGTGGAACAAACTGGTTCGTTCTTCTATGCATTTGTTACAGTCGCCATTGTGGTTGTACTTGGCGCTGCATCCTACGCCTTTGTGATTGAGGATATCAAACCTATTGCATGGGGACCACAGGAGCGCGTTGGTTCCTGAAAAATGATTCACCCATCAATATTTATCTTGCCATAAAACAACAACAATGCCATAATCCAATTATGGGTGCCACAGGAACAGTGATGGTGGATACATCTGGAAGAATGGTAATACCTTCTAAGATGCGACAAACATTGGGTATAGAAGGCGGAGGCGAACTCGTGGTTTCAATAGAAAATGGCTGTTTGCAGTTATTTCCGAAAGCTGTCGGTAGAAATGCAGCTCGCCAAGCGGTTCGGGAACTACTCCCTAGCGGTGATTCGCTTGCCGACGATCTCTCCTTAGACCGTGAAAACGAAGCTAAGCGAGAAGGCGTCTGAACGGGTGCCCAATCCAGAATCAATCCTGGATGCTTCGGCAGTGCTCGCTTGGCTACAAGATGAACCTGGAGCTGACGAGGTAGACAAAATTCTGGATGTCTCCGCTATTTCAGCCGTAAATGCCACCGAAGTTGTCCATAAACTGATTACCAGGGGCGGTGCCACTCGCGAGAAAGCTCAGTCGATTCTTGATCAGCTTTCTTTGCCAGTTCTAGATTTCACGGATCAGATGAGCCGTGAATGTGCTGGTCTATCACGTCATTCGGGTCTGTCTTTGGGGGATCGAGCCTGTCTTGCCACCGCCATAGTATTAGGCATTCCGGTATATAGCGCAGATCGACGATGGGGTACCCTGGCGATGCCCAACACGGTCCGGATGATCCGCAAGGTACCCTAAAAGCACTATCGACGAAAGTTTTCCACTTCTCCAATAGACGAAATACTGCATGCGCCTGTGCGTATGCGATTTGCTCTAGCCTGCACCTGATCTAAACCGTGCTGCACGATGTTTAGTGCATATTTTGGCCCAACTTGATGTGACCTTCTACGGTCATGCTGACCCTCCCCGGTCAGCATGTGGGAACTGCTGATTCTGTTTGGCAGGACCCGTTCATCCCAACAAGTCCAATACTGTTATTCACTTAGTGAGCTAAACGTCCATCTTAAAGCAGTTTGGTAAGGTAATTGCCTCAGTCGGATTAAGGTGCGCATGGTTTGCACCGTCCAGCAATACAGTTTAAGGAGGGAGAATATGGCAAAGAATACGGCAGTTTTTGGGATCTATCGCACAGAAGTAGAAACATCGAAAGGTGTTGAGGCACTGTGTGAGAGCGGGTTTAGGATGACGGATATCTCAGCTTTAA
>JAYWBH010000161.1:0-7019 GCA_043781815.1 Bryobacterales bacterium
GGATATCGCACTGGAAGGTGGCATTCTGGGCCGCACCGACGATATGGTGGTGGTCCGTGGCGTGAATGTATATCCCAGTGCTATTGAACATATTCTGCGATCAACGGGTGGGGTGGTGGAGTATCGCGTAGAGATTTCTGAGAGCCGGTCGTTGACCGAACTGCGGCTTGAAGTGGAACCGGAAAATGGCAATGATCCAGGGCTGGCCCATCGCATTGAAGCAACGTTACGAGACGCGCTGGCCTTGCGAATTCCTGTAACTATAGTTGCTTCCGGCAGTCTGCCGCGATTTGAAATGAAAGCCAAACGGTGGGTTAAGGTTTGACCTCTGAACATGTACTGCTGACCGTAATTATTCAGTTGATTGTGATCATAGCGGCGTCACGACTGTTTGGAGCAATCTTCCGGAAGCTAGGCCAGCCGCAAGTATGTGGTGAAATCGCCGCTGGTTTGGTACTGGGGCCTTCGCTATTTGGCGGCATGTTTCCGGGATTGTTCCACACTGTTTTTAACCCCTCAGTAAGTTCCATTTTCACTACCATGAGTCAGCTTGGCTTAGTTCTGCTGATGTTCCTCATTGGTTTGGAATTCGACTTTGGCCACTTGGATGACAACCGTCATGCGGCCTTGTCGATTTCGGTGATTGGCATCATCATTCCATTTGGCTTTGGATTTGCGTTGGGAAAATATATGCATCCGACGCTGGGCCTGGGTGGCAGCGCATTCAACTTCTCCCTGTTCATGGCTGCGGCTATGTCCATCACGGCCATTCCTACATTGGGGCGCATTATGATTGAACTGAACATTCATCGCACCCGCATCGGTTCGTTGACCATATCTGCGGCCGCGGCGGGCGATGCAGCGGGTTGGATCATACTGGCGCTGGTTACAGCCATTGCCCGTTCTACATTTGATCCGTTTCAGCTCAGTCTGATGATAGCTGAGGTGCTGTTGTTTTGCTTTGTAATGTGGTTCGCCATACGTCCGCTGGTCATCCGATGGAGCCGAACCGTACTGGGCAATTCCGGCGGAGAGTTGACGCTGGATTCTCTGGCTTTGCTGCTTATTCTGATCTTCGTCGCCGCCATCTGCACCAGTCTCATCGGCATCTTTTCCATCTTCGGTGCCTTCTTCCTGGGCGCAATCCTTTATGATCAGAGGGAATTAGTGGCAGCCATCCGTCGACGATTGAGTGACTTTGTAACTGTCTTCTTTCTACCTATCTTTTTCACTTACACCGGGCTGCGCACAGACATTGGGTCAATGGGCGGAAGTGGACTATGGTTCCTTTGCGGATTAGTGCTGCTGGCGGCAACTGCAGGCAAGTTCGGAGGATGTATGTTGGCAGCGAGAGCGAATGGATTACCCTGGCGTGAATCTTCCATTATTGGAGCATTGATGAACACCCGAGGCCTGATGGAATTGATTGTCATCAACATTGGTTACGACTTGGGCATCATCCCCAAAAGCGTGTTCTTCATGTTGGTATTCATGGCGGTGGTGACAACTTATATGACAGCACCTGTGTTGCGCAAGCTGGTTCCCGATAGTGAAATTGAAAAGGAATACAGCGCATCCACATTTGCGCAGGGGTAATGTTTAAGGCATCTCAGAACGGCATTGTTGCTGGTTGAGGGAAAGGTACCGCTCTGAGATGTTTTCCTTTGAATAGTTATACGAACAGCTCACTGATTTGTTCCGAAATAATTTCGTTTTTTATTGCCGGGCCATTCCCACAATGGCGTTTGCCAGAACGCAAAGCATGCCGCCGGGGATCAAAACTTTCCAACCAACGTTCATTAACTGGTCGTAACGGAAGCGCGGAAACGTTCCACGAAACCAGACCATCAGATAGACCCACATGGACACCTTGAACAGGAACCAGAAGACTGACACGGATGCATGATTGAAGGCGGGCCATGCGAATAGCAGTGCGATAAAGGCCATGCCAGCGATGACGGCCATCAAAACTATTTGTTGTATGCGATCTTTCAAGCGGGCCACTAAGCGAATGCTGCCCCAGGCAGATCCGCCGAACAAGGCAATGGGAACCCCGTAGTTCATTGGTAGTTCCAGCCAGCTTACATTAGGGAACGGCCGCAGCCATCCACCCCAGAACAACACCACTCCTACCGATGCTACGACGAAGATATTGCCATACTCAGCCAACATGTACAGTGCCCAGCGGAAGCCGCTATATTCTGTATGGAAGCCTGCGACTAATTCTGATTCCGCTTCTGGCAGATCGAAGGGAGTGCGGTTGATTTCTGCAGTAGCGGCGATCAGGTAGATCATGAACGCGATCCACATCAACCCGTAATTTTCAAACGCGAACCAAATGTGTTGCTGTTCTTGGGCCTTTACGATGAGTGGCATTTGCAAAGTTCCGGCAGCCATCACGCCGCATACAAGGGACAGTGACAAAGCCACTTCGTAACTTACTAACTGGGCGGCGGACCGTAATGCACCTAACAAGGAATAGTGGCTATTAGAAGCCCAGCCACCCAGGATGATTCCCAAAATCCCCACGGCGGATGTGGCGCTGATGACTAATAAGCCTACGTTGACATCGGCTATGTGAATCCAACTATTGAATGGGATAACAGTGAAGCCAGCAAATGCACAGAAGCAGGAAAGCACTGGCGCTCCCCAAAAAATCACCTTGTCGGAGTTAGTGGGAATGATGTCTTCTTTGATTAACAGCTTCAATGCATCGGCAATTGGTTGTAGCAGTCCGTAAGGGCCTACGCGCATGGGCCCCAGGCGCACCTGCATGTCGGCTAGCACTTTACGTTCAACCAATACAATGTAACCAGCGACCAGGGGAAACAACAGAATGATGATAGCCGTCAATACCAGCGGCATGAAGAGCGGATGTGCGAAGAGTGATTCCATGTTTGTCATCTTCCTAGTGAGATAGCTGCCATGCGCAGAAATGGTTCCGGCAGAATCCCCATTGCGATGGTGGCTATGCCGGTAAGTGCCAACGCCAAGCGCACGCCATTTGAAGGTGCCAATACTTGTGCTTCCGTCGATTCCGTAAGGAACATACTGCGCACCAGCCGGAAATAGTAATAGAGGGAAACTGCAACATACAATGCACCAACAATTGCCAAGCCGTACTTACCCGATTCCACTAATGACAAGAATATGTAATATTTCCCGATGAATCCCGCCGTGGGCGGCAGGCCTGCGAGTGACATCAGGAACAGTAACATCAACAGGGCGTAATAGGGATAGCGCTTACCCAGCGAGGCCAAATCGTCAATGGTTTCCACCGCTACGCCACGTCGTCGCAATGCAATCAGAACCAGGAATGCGCCAATAGTGGAGAAGGCATAAGTTAGCAGGTAGATACTTACGCCTATCAGTCCCGTCTGGTTCCCTGCAATCAGACCTAGTAATACATATCCTGCGTGACCAATGGAACTGTAAGCCAGCAAGCGCTTCACATTCGATTGCGAAATAGCCGCCAGATTGCCGATGGTGAGGCTGAGCACTGCGGCGCCTGTCAGCAGTGGCTCCCACATTTCACGTGCGCTACCCAGACCCACTAACATCACTCGTAACAGCAGCGCGAAGCTGGCGGTCTTGGATGCTACAGCTAGAAAGGCAGTAACAGTGGTGGGCGCACCTTCGTAAGTATCAGGGGCCCACATATGAAAAGGAGCTGCACCGATCTTGAATAGCAAACCCACTAACGTGGTGACAATGGCTAAGTACAACAGGGGGTCATTCGCACCACGAGCCGGAATCACTGTGGCCAATGCGGTTAGATTGGTTGATCCAGTAAGTCCGTAGAAAATGGAAAATCCGTAGATTAGAAAGCCGGTAGAAAAGCCACCTAACAGCAAGTACTTCATCGCTGCTTCATTCGACCGCTTATCAGTCCTAAGAAACCCCACCAGGATGTAGAAACTAACTGCCATCAATTCCAGACCAACGAAGATGGTGACCATGTCCAGACCACCATTCAGAAAAAAAGCTCCACAGGCAGCGAATAATACTAGCGCATAATATTCTGTGTGGTGTTCCTTTTCGTCTTCCAAATAGCGATAACTGATCAGCATTACAAGCGCCGCCGACGCCAGCACGATGCCGTTGAAGAACAGTGCGAATCCATCCAGAACCATTGCGCCGTTGAATGCCACCAAGGGTGTCATGTTGTGCGCTTTCAGATACAGATATTGCTGCCACGATTGCCAACTGGCAAAACCCACGCCGGACAGTGCAATGCCTACCAGCCAACCACGACCTTTGACATCTTTCGGAAACAGGAAGTCCAACAGTAAGACAGCACAGCCAAACAGAGCTAACAGTAAGCCTGGGAGTAACACAAAGTGATCGGTTGACGTGTAAGTGATCATGGCCTGACCTCTGTACGATGCAGCCGATCCATGATTTGCGCCACGGGCTTTTCCACAATTTCAAAGAGCGGTTTGGGGTAAATGCCGATCCAGAAAGCAGCCGCCACTAACGGCAGCACCACGGCCCACTCTCGCAGATTTAAATCCAGAAGTTGCCGATTCTTTTCATTCGTAAGTTCGCCCAGCATGGTTCTTTGATACAGCCATAGAAGATACGCAGCACCGAGTACGATACCCGGGACAGCCAGCGCAGCCCACCATGGATTCACCTCAAAGGCTCCCTGTAAAATGGTGAATTCGCCCACAAAACCGTTCAATAATGGCAACCCGGCAGAACTCAACATGGCGATTGCAAACACTACAGCGTAGTTCGGCATGCGATGCGCCACTCCACCAAATTCGGCAATCTCTCGCGTATGCCGTCGTTCATAAATGATGCCTACTAACAGGAACAATAAGCCGGTGGAAATACCATGGTTGATCTGCTGAATCACTGCGCCGGTAAGCCCTTTAGTGTTGAGTGAGAAGATTCCCAGCGTGATGAAGCCCATATGACTTACTGAAGAGTAAGCCACTAACTTCTTCCAATCCTTCTGCATTAGACTGACTAATGCGCCATACAGAATCGCGATGAGAGATAAGACGGCCAAGATACAAACAATACCCCAATCCTGCGAAGCATTGGGCAGCAAGGGTAAAGAGACTCGCAGAAAACCGTAAGTCCCCATCTTCAGCAATGCACCAGCCAGCATGACGGATCCGGCAGTGGGCGCTTCAGTATGAGCATCCGGCAACCAAGTGTGAAACGGGAACATTGGAACTTTTACAGCGAAGCCTAGAAACAGTAACCAGAAGACAGTTCGCTCCGCAGCGATCGGCAACTGGACCCGCATCAGATCAGCAATTTCAAACGTGCGCACTCCAAATTGACTGGCGTGTGCGAAGTACAGAATCAGGATTCCGATGAGCATCAACACGCTGCCAGTCATCGTATAGAGGAAAAACTTGAGGGCCGCGTATAACCGCCGTTCGCCACCCCAAATGCCAATCAGGAAGTACATGGGAACTAAAACTGCTTCCCAAAAAACATAGAAGAGGAAGAAATCGAGTGAAAGGAAGACGCCTAGAATCCCGGTTTCCAGCAACAACAACATGGCGTAGTAAGCGGGTAATCGTTCTTCCACCTCACTCCATGACGCAAGTACAGACAGCAATGTTAGAGCTGTGGTGAGTATTACTAACAAGTAACTGATGCCATCCACGCCAATCGAGTAGTTCACGCCCAGCGACGGAATCCAGGATGCCCGTTCCACAAACTGGAATCCCGCAGCATGAGTGTCAAAGCGTAACACCAGTTGTAGCGATACAAGGAAACTGGCCAGCGCCGCTAAGTTAGCCACCCAGCGCACTAAGTATTTATTGGATGAGGGAACAGCCAGCACGGCCACCATACCCAGCAACGGCGTGAACAGTATCCAACTGAGTAAGTGATCGCACATGTTCATCGCACCCAAAAAAACCCCAGGGCTGCGGCTGCGGCAGCGATAATCCACATGGCGTAAGATTGCACGTAGCCGGTTTGCGCCATGCGAACCGGATAACCAGCGGCTTTGGTCACAAGGCCGGTGAGCCTAACCAATCCATCTACAATCCAAGTATCAAACCAAATGGATAGGTGCGATACAAAACGAGTGACCAGGCCAGCACCATTGATTCCTCCATCCACAAATTGCTTATCGAAGGAACCGAGTAGGGTGCCGCCTTTCATTCCCAGTCCATGGACAAAAAGTGCGTCGTACAAATCATCGAAATACCACTTATTATCGGCCAGCTTAGTAAGTGGACCAAAAGCCATTCGCGCTTGAGCGGGCAGTTCCGGTCGTGATACATAAAAGTAGCGTGCCAGTAAGATCCCCGCACCGGCTGCAACAACGGAAAATCCCATGACCAAATACTTCAAGCCACCTTCTTCTGGAGCATGTGGTGTGTGTAGAACTGGTTCCAGCCAACGTTCCAACGGCCCGCCGATCCAACCAGAGACCACACTGCCGACTGCTAAAACCATTAGCGGAGCAGTCATCACCAAAGGGGATTCATGAGCGTGGGCATGGTTACGTTGCTCACCCAAGAATGTAAGAAACATCATGCGCGACATATAGAACGCAGTGAGGAAAGCGGTAACCAGGCCAACAGCAAACACACTTTTGGCGCTCAAAAAGGTGAAGAACAGGATCTCATCTTTAGAAAAGAAACCAGCAAGCAGGGGAACCCCGGCAATGGAAAGCGACGCGATTGCCATGGTCCAAAATGTGATGGGCATTTCCTTACGCAGGCCACCCATACGACGCATGTCCTGTTCCCCATTCAAGCTATGGATCACTGAACCTGCTCCTAAGAACAGCAGTGCTTTGAAGAAGCCGTGAGTCATTAAATGAAACACTGCGACCCAATATGCCCCTACTCCCGCGGCCATGAACATGAACCCTAATTGACTTACAGTAGAATATGCCAGCACGCGTTTGATATCGGTTTGCACGATTGCAATGGATGCCGCAACGATCGCGGTCAACGCTCCAATCACGGCAATGGCAAAACTCACTTCCGGTGCCAAGGTATAAATCGCATTGGACCGGGCCACCATGTAGACACCCG
>JAYWBH010000162.1:0-2242 GCA_043781815.1 Bryobacterales bacterium
GCTAGTAGATGCCGGTGTTCCCTATGAAGTTGTCCCCGGCGTGACTGCCGCTTTAGGCATTGCCGCCTATACAGGCGTGCCGTTGACCCATCGCGATCACACTTCAGTGGTCAGCTTTGTAACAGGACACGCGCCCCATCAGATTGATTGGAGCAAGGTTGGCCATGCCGAAACATTAGTGCTTTACATGGGACTGTCCAACCTGTCCGATATTTCACGACGGATGATTGCCGCAGGAAGAAATCCAGATACGCCAGCCATGGCTGTCCGCTGGGCCACCCGCGCCACACAGCAAACAATTACCGGAACACTTGCGACGTTGCCCGAATTGGTGGAGAAGGCGCAAATGAAGCCTCCTGCCACCATCGTGATCGGCGAAGTAGTGGGCTTGCGGCAGAAGTTGAATTGGTTTGAGAAGCTGCCGTTGTTTGGGAAACAGATCGTTGTGACGCGTGCCGCAGCGCAAGCGGGGACGCTGGGAAATCGTCTGCGTGAATTGGGTGCTGAAGTTATAGAGTTGCCAGTAATCGCCTTCGCCCCGCCACTGGACCCCGCACCACTGAACCTTGCCATTGCGAATTTGGCCGAATACGATTGGCTGATTTTTACCAGCGCCAATGGCGTGCATTATTTTCTGGATCTTCTCGATCAGTCTCCTTACGATCTACGCGGGCTGCGGGCAAAGTTGTGCGCCATTGGACCGGCAACAGCCAAGGAACTGGAAGCACTGCACTTGAAAGTAGACTTGATTCCGGAAGAATATGTGGGCGAAAGTCTGGTGGCGGCGATGAGTAAATTGGATCTGACCGGGAAGCGGATCCTGATTCCCAGAGCCGCAGTAGCCAGGGACGTAGTACCTGATGCGCTACTGAAGCTGGGGGCTATTGTCGATGTGGTGGAAACCTATCGAACAATAGTTCCGGCAGGTTCTGAGGCGATTGCCAAGCAATTGTTGAATGCAACACGCAAGCCCGATTGGGTTACCTTCACCAGTTCTTCTACCGTAAAGAATTTCTTAGTTCTAGCAGGGGCTGAACTGTTAAGCGACGTCAACATTGCCAGCATCGGCCCAGTGACTTCAGCCACCGCTCGCATGCATGGACTCACAGTTACTGTGGAAGCGGAGCCTCACACGATTGAAGGATTGGTGGATGCCATTTTACTTGGTGCGTCCACCCTCCACTAAGCGCCCTTGCGATTCCCCACGCAGCCAAACATAAATTGGTGCACGCGGGGTTGGCGATGGCCAGGGCATGGCCACTTTCAGAGTTTGTTGCAAGCCCGTACCAGCCGTTGTGGTGGGCATGGCATCCACAGGCAGGCCTTTCGATGCGTCCCAACCGGTGCGTTCAATCAATTCCAAATCGGAGCCGCTGAGTATGCCCAGAAAGTTTCCGCCACTGGCCTTTTCATCAGTCATCCAAAACATTTCAATGCGTGGAAAGCGGATGACGCGGCCGAGCTTGGAGGAGTCAGACGCAGTGTCACCCATCAAAATAGCATTCACTTGGCAACCAGATGGGCCCAGCAAACCAGGATCGAAAGTAAGGAACAGTTGCCCCGGTCCCACCATTTCCAGCTTAGCCCCGGCCTTCTTCTCACCGACGTTGATTACGAGTTCTTCAAACGTTTTTCCGAAATCAGCACACTGCAGTTTCAGTGCTGGTTTCAGATCAGCAGGTTCTATTTTCATAGAAACGCTGATGAATGATCCGGCAGGAAGTTCTTCGGCTTTTGGTGTGATCCCAAGGTTTTCAGGAAGTGCCAGTTTGACCGCGGTGATTCGGGGCTTGGGACCGCCCACCTGCATCGCCGCAAGCACCGGGATGCCACGAGCCACACCGGGGACAATCACGTTCATGGCCAGCAGCGCACCGGTCTTAGCGGCTGGTTGCAGCAATGCCATGCCCAGTCGTTCATTGGGACGCGCAGGATCAAACGCTGCCAATCGGAACTTGGCAAATTCCGATGCGATGGATTCAATGCGGTCCAATCCCCTGCCCTTCAGCGTGAACGATTGCTCAGCCGTATCTTGCGCCAGACGAATGGGTAAGTTTTCGATTTGCGGAGGAGCAGGCACAATGCTCAATGGCAGATCGCGATTGATGCCGTTGGGCGAGCTCAAGCTGAGCACGTAATTCCCGGGTCGCAAGCGATCCGTATCCAGTTCCACCGACAATCTTTTTTGAGGGCCCTGATAGATAGCCGGAGGCTGCCAATCCAGTTCTTCAGTCAATGCCTT
>JAYWBH010000163.1:0-6991 GCA_043781815.1 Bryobacterales bacterium
TTCAGACTATGCGCCGGATTGCGCGCGAAGAAGGTCTGCAATCGTTAGGAACCCGCAGTTGGATAGCGTTAGGAAAATGGTATCGCCAAGGGGAACCGTGGCAAATCAGGAAATCCAAATACGTTCGCATAGATGGGTGCCGGATTGGACTGGATAACCCCATTGCGCTTGGATTTCGCGATCTTTTAGCTACGGGGCAATTTGAGTGGCCGGAACGTAAGGCAATTCGAAAATATCTCAACCCGGCACTGCCCGTTGTGGAACTGGGTGGCTGCATCGGCGTAGTAGCTTGTGTCACCAACAAACTCTTAAACAACCCAAAACAGCACGTTGTGGTGGAGGCGAATCCAGATGTTGCTCCAATTCTTGAAGCAAACCGGGAAAGAAACGGTGCCCAGTTTTCCGTTCTACGCGCAGCAGTTGGCTACGATTCTGACTTCGTCGAATTTGGCGTAGACGATGACAATTTATTAGCCAGCAGTAGTGAGCTCAAGCGTGGAAGGAAAGTTCGAGTGCCCGCAGTGCGTCTGCGGGACATCCTCACCAACAATGGATTTAAACGCTTTACCTTGGTTTGCGACATTGAAGGAACGGAAGTGGAAATGGTGCAGCACGATTCTACTGTGCTTGCCAGCATGGCCGATCTGATCGTCATGGAAGTTCATGCAAAATTGCGCGGTGAGAATAAGATTAACGACATGCTAAGTGAGTTACAGCGCATTGGATTTGAGATCGCCTTCCAGGTGAAGGATACTTACGTTTTAAAGAATCGCAACATTCCTCAAACTGCGGAGATGCAGTAGCCGAGTCACATTACGCACGAAACTCGTCAGCGTGATCAGTAGCCCATTCCTGAAATGTTCGTGCCGGTGCTCCGGTAATCTCTTCCACTGTGGATGTCACCAACGCCGGTTGACCAAGTGCCCCATTCCAGGCAGCCAGCAACATATTCACTACGGAAACAGGCAGTACGGTGAGCAACTCTGATCGAGCCTCATCTGGTGAAATTTCCTCCAGGCGCAGAGAGCGGCCGATCACACTGCCGATGGTCGCAATCTGTTCGGACTGGCTCAGCGATTGCGGTCCAGTCAAAACATATTCCGCTCCAGCGTGACCCTCTTCGCACAAGGCGTGAACGGCAACTGCGCCAATGTCACGTTCGTGGATCGGCGCTGTAGGGGCGTTGATGTGGGGCCAGCGCACCACCTGGCTGCCCTCGCGGATGCGTTGGGCCCACCAGAAAAGGACATTCGCGGCGAACATACCGGGCCGTAGAAATGTCCACTGGAGTCCTGAAGTTTCAATCATCCGCTCAATTTCCTGATGCATTGCTGCCACCGGATTGGGCTGTGCAGCCTGAAAAAAGGGATGTGCGGTTTTATACGGCGAGGATAGAAAAACGATGCGCCGCGCGTGCTTCGTTATCCGCTCCAGAGCTGGAGCAATGGCTGTTGCCGGGGCGGTCCAAACCAGGAACACCGCATCGACACCATCCAGACAGGGATCAAGAGTTTCAGGGAGAGTCAGGTCTCCGTGTACCACTTCGATGTGTGGCGGCAAACTTACCGTCTGAGGATTGCGGACCAGCGCACGAACTTGCACGCCAGAGGTGGGCAATTGAGACAGAACCTGACGACCAATGTTTCCGGTAGCTCCAAGGATGAGGATACGGTTCATGCAGATTCAGCGAGCTTGAGCGAGCGTCAGAATGTAGTCCTGATGCACGACGTTGTCGGCATAGTAAGATCGGGTCAAGGCTTCGAATTCTGCCCGTATTGCGGCCAGCTTTTCAGGAACCACCGATGCTTTGGCATCGTCGCCAATGACTGGTTCTTTGGGGCGGTGGTAGCTGTCTTTGAGTGCCCCTATCGGGCCCACCGCCAATGCTTTTTCCACCCAATTGGTAACGCTCAGGCGCGTCATCCAGAGACGCCTGCCAATACTGGTAATGCTCTCCCCACCGTGATACCCGAAAATGATAGTGGCGCGTTGCGCCTCCCGATGGGGCAGTGTACGTGATCGCGTCAACTGCTCCAATTCCGCTAGCTCTTCATCCGACAAAACAAGTTTGGAACGCTTAGATTTGCCTGCCATGCCTAAGCATAACAGGAGACATAATTATCAGATCGTGTTTTCATGAAACGTTATACTAGTTCGATTGAAAGCACTCCAGCCTCCATTCGCACACCCAACCGACTAACGTATCTCAATCCGTCGGATCACTGAGCCCAGAGCACGGGTATCGGGTGGGAATTTCGATACCTTGTTTAAGGAAAGTGTAACTTCTATTTGTTCACTTGGGCTCGGTAGAGGGAAACTTAAATCGACTTCGGAATCGCATCGGTCAATTCGAATCGGCTGCCCAATCGTTTTGCCGCTGATTGTTGCTGTCATCAAAAACGGCGCGTCCACTTGTTGTTCAGTCGCGCACATTGCATCAATGTGAAGCGCTTGCCCTGGCCCATGCTTTCCGCTGATTGTAAACGAAGCCTGTTGCGACATCCAGCGATGCTGATCTTCAATTTGATGCCAGCCATCCTTTAAATAATCCTGGAAAAGCACATCACCTGGATCGATGCGCTGGGGCAAACCGTTGTCCTTTATTCTTTGTCGAAGAACAGCGCGATAGGCTGAGGTCACATTGGTGATCCGCAGATTTTCAAACCGCAACACAATGCCACTGCCGTTTTCCAGATGCTGAAGTACAACTGATTCCGGTGGCGAAAATGCTGAATAATCCTTGAATTCATTCCATGGCGTTAATTTCTGCGCATCGCTGGGAGCAATGTAAACGTGTTGCAATCCTAACAACCGGAATGGCGAATTATGAATGGCCTGCCGAAACAACTCATCGTCAATACCTTGCAGGAAGATGTGCCTGGTCCGCTGATTGTCACTTAACCGATCTATGGACATCACCAGGTTTTTGACAATCTGACTCCTAATCCGCGCTTCACGACACTCGGCCCAAGCCGCATACGAAGATGGAATGGCAAAGGAAAGGGCAAGCAGCAATGTCACTGCTCAGATAACCACGCTTTTACCCCAGGCCCACTCTATGGCACTGGCGGCGAGTAGAGAAAGGCCGATGGTTGGAACAACGGGATAGTAAGCCGAAATGCGGTTGGGCAAAAGCAAGTAGGGCTCAATCGCGATCAGGAACCAAGCCATGCCGAAAAGCGCTGCCGGTTCTTTCCAGTTTCGCAGCACAAGGAAACTAAGAATCGCCAATGAAAATGCGCCAATCATAAATGTGGCAACGTGCGGATCATACACGACAAATGCATCCAGCTTCGATGGCCATACTGAGTAGGTCCAATACTTCAACAGCGTGGTGATTGTCTGCGGCCCGAATTCAACCGCGTAAATTCCTTGATGTGCGCCTTTCGAATAGGCATTGTGGACGATGGCGTAGAGGATGCTGGCAGGAAACATACACAAAGCCGACACTGCATATTTACGCGCAAACAGCATGGAATAGGCAACGGCCAGGGCTGGATACACAACATTTTCCTCAAGCACGCCGAATCCCACCAGGAAAATTATCCATTGCCAAACATAATATTTCCGCGATCCCGTTACGGTGTATTGATAAAAAAAATAGAATGCCAATAAGATCACAAAACTGCACAAAATCTGGTTGTAAGACGACGTCCAACTCATTGGACCCGCCAAGACACTGTTCAAGCACCACAGCGTCGCAGCTACAAAACCTGCCATGGATGAATTGGTTAATCGCGCTGCAATCGTGTTCAACAGAATCAGATTGGCGAACTGAGTCAGGAAAACAATCAGGTGATAAGGGAAGGCGTTGAGGTCGAAAAGTTCTCGAAACACAATGAAATAGGCGCGTTCGCTGATGGGTCGAATAGTCCCCTGGGCCATCGGTTGGAACAGAGTGCGGAGCAGGTCTGGAAAAGTTTTCCACTCATCTTTTAAACCTAACCAAGCGAAATCGTCTTGAATGAACCAGCAATTGAGGCCGTGCCAGTAGACGACAGTGCACAGTGCCAATGGAAGGAGCAGCAGTACAAGACGTTGCCACTTTGTACTGATTTGTTCCATTGGCCTATTAAATGTTACCTTTCTTCGCCTCATCGGAAAGATATTCTGATGCCCGCATTGATAGTGACAAAATCGTCATGGTCGGGTTCTGCGATCCTGCTGTGACGAAGCTGCTGCCGTCTACCACGAACAGATTTTTAATGTCGTGACTCTGGTTCCACCTATTCAATACGCTTTTCTTCGGATCGTCACCCATGCGACAGGTGCCCACTTCATGGATGCTATAACCGGGGTTGTAGAATTTCGGATTTTTGTTGATCACTTCAAATCCGGCATCGTGACAGACCTCGGCCATGGTGTCTACGGCATCTTTGGCCATGTTGAATTCGTTGTCGGTATAGCGGCAATCAATGTTCAGAACTGGAATGCCCCAGGCATCGACAACCTTTTTATCGATGGTCACTTTGTTCTCAAATCGCGGCAACGCTTCGCCCATGCTAGTGCATCCAAACGCTGCGCCACGAGTGCTGTCCAGATCTTTTTGCAACTGCTCACCCCATGATCCGAAGTACTTCGCATCGGGTGATCCGCCAGTGCTGAAGTCCAACGCATAGCCGCGCAAAAAGTTATTCTTTTCGCCTTTTTTAAGATTGCGAAAGCGGGGAACATAACCACCGCCACCCACCATTCCACGGGTGCCTTTGCCATCGCGAGCTTCCGGGATAATGGCCACCACCGAATTTGACATGTAGAATTGGTCGCACAAATAGTGTCCCAAAACACCGCTGGAATTGGCGATTTTCGAGTTCAACAACAGCCGCGTACTTTCCAGGCACGATGCCCCAACCACCACCGCCTTCGCTTTAGCATGCATTTCACGACGCGATCCGCGTTCCACAAAATGCACCCCAGTAACGCGCCCAGTGTTTTTATCCACGCTGATTTCGCGCGCAATAGCGTTCGGCACAATCGTCAAATTACCGGTAGCCAGAGCATCGGGTAGCAGTAGATTATAGGAGCTGGCAAACGCTCCCTTGCCCAAAGCACGACGGATTTTCGTTACCGGAATATCTTTCTTTTTAGCTGCTGCGGCAAAGCGTTTGGTGGCTTCGCTATCGGGTGATTCATCGGGAATAAAGTTGCCATCAGGAAGTTGTGGCAGTCCTTCTTTACGACCGGAAACTCGAAAAATCGGTTCGACACGATCATAGAACGGTGCTAAATCAGCATGATTGATGGGCCAATTTTCGCCGAACCCGTCATGATCTTTGGCCTTGAATTCGTAATCGCTCAAGCGGAAAGACATGCGCGCCCAAAACAACGACTTGCCGCCGATCATGCGCACGCGAACCCAGTTATAGGGGGTTTTCGCGTCATGTGTATAGGGGACCTGCGTTTCATCCACCCATTGATTGGCATTGAATTCGTTGGCTTGCAAAACGTGCGCCAAGCGCCCAGGCTTACCGAATCCGCGATACGGCAATTCGTAAACTGGTTTCAAAACACGGGTCTTGGCGAAATCGACAGAGGGCCCGGCGTCCAGCAGCAGGCATTTCAATCCACGCTTTGTAAGTGTGTAAGCGGCCATGCCGCCAGATGCGCCAGAGCCTACAATAAGAACGTCATATTCAGTGGTTTCCATGATTGATTTACCTTACGAATCGAGCGAATTCCAATAGAGTCCGGTGCCACCAAAGCGCCGACCTCCGCCACCTGCGGCAGCACCAGCAACGTTGAACTCGCGCGAATTCACAGTTGCCGTGCGCACGTCTTGCTTTGCGGCACGCAGAAATTTGGTGAGTGGATCGGCTGGCGGATCATAGGTCCAAGGCTGACGAAGAGGTTCAAGCAATTGGGCAGCCTGGTCGTCGGAAAGCTTGGCGAAAGGTTGTTGGAACTTCTTCCTGGCTTGCGTATTCAGAGCATCCAAACCCTGACGATACAACTGCTGGCGGTCAGCCGGAGATTCACCCAAAAGGAAATCCAGGAATTGCGGGGCTTGGGCGTCCAGTGCTCCTGGCGCTCCTTTGAGAGGAGGCAGCAGAATCTGACTCAGCTTTTCCAGAGCTGAGTATTGATCAGCATTGAAAAAATGCGGCGTCATTTGCCCCACCGCATCGGCGGATGTGATCTCCAATTTGGTGGTGTCTTCCATGCCAGCGCCAGCGCCACGACCACCGCGTCCCGCTGCGCCAATGGGAGGTTCTACAGGCTGTTGCGGAGTTGCGGGTGGTTGCGTGGAAGGTGGAGCGACTTGCTGGGCCACGACGACGGCAGGCGTCACAGCAACCAGGCTTTGAACAAAGTTCCGGCGTTTCATATATATGGGGACCATTTTAACTAACGTGAATGAAGGCAGTGAGGTTACTATTCGCTGGCAACTGGTTTTTTCCACTGAAGAGTGTAGCGAAATAGGCTCAACGAACGCCGGAAGGAGGTAGCTCCCCGGTTGAGGGACCTCACACTTCAATTGGTAACGCTGCTCGATTTCGGCCGGAATGCGCGCCCGGCTCTTGATGTCCTTTTGCTCTTTGGCCAAAGCGATGAGCCAGATGGCCCGCTGAGCCCCCTCCAATGTTTGAATCAACACGGACGCGGGCACGGCAGGTCTGGCATCGGCAGCCCGCGAAAAGCGGAACTGCAAGCGCCGTCCCTGGTCATCTGCTTCCGGCATCCCTTATCGACACTCCTTCTTAATCTTAATCGTCTTCTCGAACCGGCTGCTACATTTTCGTTTACGCCCGGGACAACTATCGTATCGACTTTTGGTGCAACTTGCTCCACGCTCGTACAGCCAAGCCGCAGCCCGCATCACAATCTCGATGGCGGTCACCGGCTCTACACCAACAACGGGGGCCATCCCCTAAAACCGATCCATCTACCCACACAAAATCTTAATCCGCATTCTGTAATTCTGAAAGTTACGGAAACCGTATGCTTGCCTATTGATGGTCTCCATCTTGTTATGGAAGCCTTCTGTAATTCC
>JAYWBH010000164.1:0-6982 GCA_043781815.1 Bryobacterales bacterium
GGGCCACTTCAGGGGCGGCTGGTGCCCCTCGCAGAAGGCCTTCTGTACTCAAGTCTTCGTCAATGTCCGGCCAGTGAATCCCATAGCCTGCTCCGCTTACTTTCCAACGAGAGCGTTGCTCAGGCGTAGCGTTCATGAGTCGGGGATACCAGGTAAGTGGAACAGTAATTGTACGCCCGTCTAAAAGGTCTACGGCCAGTGCATCGTCACTGAAGGTTACGTCTCGCACGCGTTCTCCAGAATTGGGACCGGAGTTAGAAAAGGAAGTGCTCATGCCATTTCTCCAATAATAGATTATTGTTCTCTACCACCAACCGATGAATTCTACGGAGTTCTGACGGGGCGAATCCAAGGTTCCTAGACAGCGCCACGGTCCCTAGCCAAAACTTTGCCGATTGCTCATCTCGATCTACGTGAATATGGGGAGGCTCATTCGGCTCATGACTGTAAAAATACCTACGGTACGGCCCCACCAATAGTATGGTTGGCACGCATTCAGTATCTCATGCTTGCTTTTCAATTGTCGTATTGCGCCGTCGAACGGGGATTGCTCCGTTCACTCATTTGTAACCTCGACCAACTTGGCTTTGTCGGAAAGATAGATGGTTCCAAGCAAACTGCGGTATAGCAGCGGACTTCTTGATCAACTCGATCACGATAAGAATTTCATGCTTCTAGGGCGAACTGCGGTGTGTAACGTGTCGCCATGCGTCCAACCTTGTAATGCCAATCCCATTCATCGCGTGACACAACTTACGCACCTGCGAAGCTAGTTGGTTTTGGAATTGGATAGCCCTCTTCGTTCAAACCATCAAGATGAAATTCGATTGCTTCGCGAATCAATACTTCCACCTCCTCCCGTGAACTCCCCGTAGAAATGACGCCTGGAAGATCGGGTACGTAGGCACCCCAAGAGGAAGGCCCTTTTTCAAAAATCACTGTATAGGTAATCATCCATCAGACTCCAGCAGCCAAATCAGATCCGACTCTTCACTTCTCAACCAGCCAGGCCAGAAACATGCCATCGGGGGCCACATCTTCCCAATAGCTAATGGGCATGCTGCTCACTGTGCGGCAGTGCTTGCGTAGCATTTTCTCCATCTCTTCCCGACTAAACCAGCGCTCCCACAGGGGCGTGTTGAGCTTGCCCCAGTGCTCCACATTTTTATCAATCACTACGATGCGGCCACCTGGCTTCACCACTCTACAAAGTTCCTCAACTGCTTTTTCAATTTCCACAGCATGTTCCAAACTCTCTGTGGCGTAGGCACCGTCGAAGCATTCGGTGCGGTACGGCAATGCCGTAAGGGAACCGGCGCAACGTTGCAAATCTGTTGGCGCATATTGCAGCATAGCTTCCGCCAGATCCATGCAATGCACGGCGGCTTGAGGGTTACGATCTTTTACGATTCTGGCGAACCGGCCCTTGCCACAACCTGCATCCAGGACACGCTTGCCGTTTAAATCGCCAAGGTATTCGGCAATCAATTTGACGTGATAGATACGAGGGTCAATGGTGGAAGGGAAATGTTCTTCATCCGTGGCAGCCTCATTAAAAGTTCGGCGGATCTGCTCTCGCAAATCCGCCGTCAGTTCCAGAGTTTTCGGCTTTTTCCCAATGAAGCGATCAAGCCAGGACATTTATGCCTTAGTTAAAAAGATGGGGAGTCCCAACTTGTTTGAGTAATTCGGACGAAAACGTTCGCGATTGTACATGGTATCCAGTTCCACTTTGCGCGGGCCAAGCTTGGGATCGGGAATGGGAACCATGGCATAACATCCATGATTGATCGCCGTCATCAAGCCACTTTTGCCTTCTACAATGGCATCTAACGCCATGTTCCCGAATGTGCCTGCAATCAGCTTATCCACAAAATCTGGACTGCCGGAACGAAGGTCGTAGGTCAGGTCACTGGCGATAGTTTCTTCGCCGGAAACCTTCTTAATCAGATCAGCAAAACTTTCGCCGACGTTGGCTTTTTTACGATGGCCGTAAGCATCGGGCTCGCCATATTCGGTGGCTTCGTAGCCCACCCATTCGGCACCTTCACTTAGTACCACAAGGGCGTAATTGCTGGGATTGTTGCGCTTATCTTTCAGGATCAGTTCAATCATCTTTTCTTTATCGAACTTGAATTCGGGGATGCCGCAACGAAGTGAATTCACGTAAGCCGTATAGAGCGCTGTGTATCCGGCATCGCGTCCAAAAATGCGGAATACACCCACCCGTTCATGCGAACCAACGGTTGTCCGCTGTCGTTGAATGGCGTCGGTAGCGCGGCTGATTGCCGTTGAAAAACCAATGCAATATTCGGTGTTGCGAACATCGTTATCCATGGTCTTGGGAATGGAAATAACTTTCACACCCAACTTATCTAATGTGGCTGCATAACTAAGCGTATCGTCACCGCCAATGGCGATCAGATAATCCAATTGCAGTGTTTCCAGATTCTTTAACACGGTCTTTGAAACGTCATAGACTGTGTTGGTGACGCCGCCTTTGGTCACTTCGCTGGTCGGATAATCAGCGGCGTTCAAATGAGCGGCAACCTTCTTCATCTTGGAAGGATTCGTTCGACTGGAGTGCAGATACGTGCCGCCGGTGCGGTCAATGGTTCGGGTATTGGTGCGATCCAGCGGAAGAATATAGCGGGTGCGGCTGGCTTCATCGTCGAAATTGACGTGGGTTAAACCTTCCCATCCTCGACGAATGCCAATCACTTGCATTCCCAGTTCACTGCCTCTATAAACTACGCTCTTGATGACAGAATTGAGGCCGGGTACGTCACCGCCTCCAGTTAAAATACCAATGCGCCTGGTTGCCATGAAACTCCTATGTTTTGGGGATTTATACCCCTAGTATACCGTGTTGAATCGTAGGAAAAAGCAAGGTCAATTCAGGCGGCAGGATATGGCCAAGTAGTTCGGTCTATCGGCGGCAGTTTTGTGACGAAAGCTATTCACAACCTGGCAATCGTCCAACAGAAAAACTCCCGGGAGTTGCAGAATATCGCCCTGTTGACGACCTATCCCGTGCCCATCAATTAACCCTGCGCGCAGCCCTCTCCAAATGACTTTGGGACTTGCCACTTGGCCCAGAGTGCCACGCTTCAATCCGAAGGCTTCGTAAAGCAGTTGGTTGGAATCGTGGATGGTATCAATGTTCTGAAGGCCATGTTGTGCAAGCAATTTTGTGGCAGCCACTTCATTTCCAAAATGAACAATCACGATGCTGGTGCCGGACGCTTCGATGGCTTGGCGAACCTTGGAAATATCGGCCACAGCCTCATGGCAAAACGTGCATCCAGCGTGACGTAGGAACACAACTAAAACAGGCTTGATTTTGGATAAAGTAGCCAGATCAGTGCCGGATTTGGTGAGCTTTTCGCTCAACAACTTTGCCACGGTGGATGGGTCAGTTGCTGAAGACACCCGTATTTTACGCCTGAAAAAGTTAAACATGAAAAACCGGTACTCCAGTTTGTGAAAACAATCTCACCCCATTAGAAAGTGAGATTCCGAAATGCGTGGGTCGGGCTCAAAATATTTCAGTTAAGCCAAGTGTGCCAAAACCATTTGAGCAACAAACACGAACGAAACGTCCATCCTATTGTACGAAGCCAATTGGTGGTTACCAGCCTATCTATCGTATCCTCGGCATACGTTTTGCTCAACAGTTCATGGGCGGGGATCTTGCAGCAACAGCGTGGATAGCCAAATAACAATGAGGGCGGCAAAGCCTGCCATCCATTCGCTCAAAGGGATTCCGGTGGGCCTGTACCAGAACAGGCAGATGGCCGATGCCATTTCTACCAGCATCATCGGGCCAACAGCCAGACCAGTTCGTTCGGTATGCATTTGATGATAGGTGCCCCAGCCCGGTGCCCCTACTTTTTCAAATAAAGGATAGTGGACGATTTGGACAAACCAGATGAGCCCTGTCATGTAAAAGGTCGCAAAAGCGTTGGCAAGCATCAGAAACTTTATAAGAGCCACGTAAAGTCTAGATGATGGCAGCAGTTGCAATTGACAGATTTTTTTCGCAAGTTGCTTGAGTCCGGGCGCTACACTAGGTTCCAGGAGTTTATCCATGCCACGCAGAGGCCCCATTGTTCTGTTGTTCTTGTTCCTGCTGTTCTTCTTTTCCCGAACGATTGCCGGTTGGATTATTGAGTACCACTGGTGGGGTGAAATTGGACAACTGGATACGTGGTTCCGCATGTGGTACTACGATCCGCTTCCTTATTTGATTGCCGCGCTCATTACCTTTCTAGTCCTGTTTACAGTTCATGCGCGCGCCTTGAAATCTGTCAATACTGGCTTGGGTCAACACAAAGAATACGCGCAGTTCACCACTTTATTGCTGCTGGCTATCAGTGGATTTATTGCCCGAGCCACCATTCAGCCAAAGCTTGTTCAGCTTTTTGTTGCAGGACAAGGCGTAGCCCAAACGAAGTGGCATGACCCGGCGTTTGGATTCTCTTTAAGCTATTACCTATTCGAGTACCCTTTCTACGCTGCCCTCCTTAATTACGTACTGGTGTTGGCATTCGTTTGTGCCTTGGTATTTGCTGTGTCAAAAACCATCTGGTCCTTACCACACCAATTCGGAAGCAATGGCGAAGGAAACGGATTCACCATCTCCCCTGCCCTGTTTGAGGCTTGGTCGCACTCTAAATTTCTACGCGTGACTGCGGCCATTTTCTTTGTCGGACTAGCCGGAAAGTCTTACCTGGACCGCTTTTCCTTATTGTACGAAGACCACTCCTTTCTAACCGGTGTGGATTACGTAGCGGAGAATGTGCAACTGCCTTTGATATGGCTGAGCATCGCATCATTTTTAATCATTGCCGTAGGGTGCGCAATGGGCAAATACAAAGTGGCGGGAATTTTGGTTCTGGTATGGCCGCTGGAAGCGATTGTTCCGCGCATCGTCAATTCCTTGTATGTGAAGCCGAATGAGATTTCGCTACAGAAACCATATGTGGCCAGGCATTTAGAGGCGACCCGCGCTGCTTACGGGTTAAGCGAACGGCACAAGACCATTAAATATGACGCAAAGCCGGAAGCAAACATTGATCTGGTAAAAAATAAGTCGCTGCTTTCCACGGTACGCATTTGGGATTGGCGGGCATTTCACGATACGGTCTCGCAAATTCAACCGTTGCGACCTTATGGCTTTCAGGATACGGATGTGGACCGGTATTCCTTACAAGGCCACATGCGCCAAGTTTTATTGAGTGCCAGGGAATTGGATATGGATCAACTGGGCGATGCGCAAAAGAGCTGGCCAAACACTCACTTCATCTATACGCATGGCTATGGGTTGGTTGCGGCAGACGCCAACCGACTGACTCCCGATGGCCTGCCAAACCTGTTCATCCAGGATGCCCCGCCCAAGGTAACCATCCCTGATTTGAAGCTGACACGCCCGGAAATCTATTTCGGAGAAACCGCAAGGGAACCAGTTTTTGTTCACACCAAGCTACCGGAATTCAATTACCCGTCAGGATCGGAAAATGTGCATAGCCGATACGAAGGAAAGGGTGGATTCGCTATCGACAATTGGTGGCTGCGGCTAACTGCGGCGGTTTACTATGGCGATTTCAACATTCTATTGACTGGATACCTACAGGATGGTAGCCGGATGATGATTCATCGTCGCATTCGCGAACGAGTTTCCGATATTGCTGATTTCCTGACCTGGGATGAAGATCCGTATCTGGTAATTGAAGACAGCGGCAAACTGATTTGGATGATTGATGGGTACACCACAGCGGAGACTCATCCGTATTCGCAACGGTCTTATAGTGAGCAGCTAGGACGATTCAATTACATTCGCAACTCTGTAAAAGCTACAGTTGATGCCTACACCGGGGAAACACGGCTGTACGTTTTTGATGAAGCCGATCCAATTATTACGGCCTATCAACATTTATTCCCAGGTTTGTTTCTGCCTGCATCGGCCATGCCTGAAGGCCTACGCGACCATGCCCGCTACCCGGAAACCATGTTTGCAGTGCAGGCGCAAATTTTCCAAACCTTTCACATGTCTGACCCTGATTCGTTCTACAACAAAGCAGATGTTTGGGACACGGCTCGTGAGACGCGAACGGCGGCAGGCAAGGCAATTCACGTTGCGCCATCGTATCAAATTGCCACACTGCCAGGAGAGACCGAACCAGAGTTCCTCCTGACCATACTGTTCACACCCCGTGGCAAAGACAATCTACAGGGCATGATGGTGGGTCGTTGCGACAAAGGAAAACTGGGAGAGTTGGTTTTTATAGAACTTCCTAAGCAGGAATTTTTCTACGGTCCAATGCAAATTGAGGCACGGTTGAACCAAGATCAACAAATCTCTAAAGATTTGACGTTGTGGAATCAGCAAGGCTCGCAGGTGGTGAATGGCAACATGCAGGTGCTTCCCATTGATGGCACCTTCCTTTATATTCAACCCCTTTACTTGCAGGCGTCGCAAGCAAAAATGCCGCAATTGAAAAAAGTGGTGATGGCTGTCGGCAATCGCTTGATCTATTCCAATAGTTATGAGGAAGGGTTGGCGGAAATTGCCGGAACTCGTGCCCCTGTGCCGATCACGCCATCGAAAGATGGAACTGTTCCGGTTATGTCAGCGGTGCCGATTTCATCTGACAAAATGGAATCCGCACGAAGCCATATGAAGCGATATCGCGACTTGGTATCGCAAGGCAAGTACGCCGAAGCGGGTAAGGAACTGGAAGCAATTGAAGCTGCTCTGCGCTAGGGTTTGATTGCGAAGGTCCGAGGCAGGCGAAATCGCCTGCCTCGCATAAGAATCTCCAACCTTCGATTGGATGACGTGTGGTTAACAATCGCTTCCTTCGTTCTTTTTGTATAAAACCATAAAACCACGTGGTGCTGGCAAATCAAGCCGCGTTGTGATATAAATTTTTATAAGTGTTATCCCGGCTCACAACTTGGCTGATTACATTGCTCATAT
>JAYWBH010000165.1:0-6979 GCA_043781815.1 Bryobacterales bacterium
GAACTCAAACGGGCACCTATTATGGCCATCAAACCAAATGGTGAAGAGGTGCAAGTCGCTGAGGTGGTCACCGCACCACCTGTACAAGCGGAACTAGCATCAACTGATGCCGCTACTCCGTCGTCGGCAAGGACTGAAGTCGCCGCACAGGCTCCGGTAACAACAGCAGCGGTGGATACACTTCCGGCTACAGCGAGTTCCATGCCGCTCATCGCGTTAGTAGGATTGTTAGCGCTGGGTGCAGCAATGGCTTTACGTTCAGCAGAAAAAGATAGCCAATAACGTGAGCCGTCTCTGCGATGTCTGCCCCACCAAAACAAGCCTTATCCTTGTACGAAGTGGGGCAGGCATTTATTCCGTAATTTGAGGAGGTTACTATTGACTCCGCGATTAAGCCTTCCTCTACTGTTGTTGGCTAGCCTTCTGGGTAATGCCACACCAAAAGCCCAGGAACCCTTCCAAATCTCTGTCAACGTGCATTTAGTAATGCTCAACACCAGCGTGCGGGATCGGAAAGGCTTGGCGGTTTCCGATTTGACTGAACAGGCTTTTGAGATTTACGAAGATGGAGTTAGGCAAACCATCCGGCTTTTCAAACACGAAGACATTCCGGTCACTGTGGGTCTGGTGATTGACCATAGTGGAAGCATGCGTCATAAGATGTCAGACGTGATCTCCGCCGCCCGTACGTTTGTCCAATCCAGCAACCCTGACGACCAAATGTTCGTCGTCAACTTTAATGAGAATGTTACCTTTGGCCTGCCCAGCTCAGTCCTCCTTTCCAGTCGTTCCGAAGAGCTGGCCCGCGCAATCTCCAATACACCTGCTGCTGGCAGAACTGCACTATACGATGCCATCATTCAGGCACGCAAACGGTTGCAAACTGGCGGACGCGATAAGAAAGTGCTGATTGTCATTAGCGATGGTGGCGATAACGCCAGCACTCACACTTTGGCCGAAGCACTGAAGATGGCCCAGCATTCCAGCACTTTGGTTTACGCCATCGGCATCTTCGATGAATCCGATCCTGACCGTAACCCGGGCGTGCTGCGTCGGCTAACTGGGGCAACTGGAGGCGAAGCATTCTTTCCCGCTCAACTCCATGATGTTTTGGCAATTTGCGAACGCATAGCGCGCGATATTCGCAATCAATACATAATCGGTTACGTTTCAAGCAATGAGGCACGATCCGGCACGTATCGTACTATTCGAGTTACCGCCCGGTCCAACGGCAAAGGGAAACTTTCCGTACACACTCGTGCCGGTTACACCGCCGGTGAGGACACCAAATGAAAGTCATGGTTCGACGAAACATTCGCTATTGGTCACAGGTCACCTTGTTCACTCTTGCCGCGACCATGCTAGCTTATTGCTCCTTCTTTTTGATGGACGCCTGGATATTCCAACGACAGGAAAGCAATCAGTTGCAGCTTCTTAACACCACCCCCGTTGCAAGTCATCCCCTACCGCTGTTGACCACTGGCCTGATTGGACGAATTGAAATTCCACGCCTGGGCGTTTCCGCCATTATTATTGAGGGAATCAGCACAACCACGCTACGGCGAGCAGTGGGCCATATTCCTGGAACGGCACTGCCAGGACAGCCCGGCACTGTTGGCATTTCCGGACATCGCGACACTTTTTTCCGACCATTGCGGAATATCCGCCAGAACGACATCATCACCCTCACCACATTGCGTGGCGATTACAGCTACCGTGTTGTTTCCACCAGAATAGTAAGTCCTTTGAATGTTGCGGTGTTGAATCCTGGCAAGAATGAAATTCTTACCTTGGTCACCTGTTATCCATTTTATTTCATAGGTTCTGCGCCAGATCGGTTCATAGTACGGGCAGAAAGGATCAACGAAAAAAATGAACCTACAAAGAAAGGTGCTCCGGCAAGCAGCATGGCCAGCCTTCAGCGTGGCCCAATATTTTCTCCGGTAGCACCAAGCGATCCCCAAGCGCTTAGGAAGCCGCACGCCGTGCGGTAGTGGCAATAGCGTAGGTTTCCCCGGCATCATTCACCAGTGCCGAAACAACAAGCGACACTGGAACCGTTCGTCCATCTTTGGCGATCCGATTGGTGCGTAGCGGTTCCATAGTACCGGATTGGCACTGTTGCAAGATCGCCGCAAACACATGCTCCCGGTCGATTACCGCCGTAAGATCGCGAATATTCATCTTCAACGCCTCGTCCTCGCTCCAGCCATACATTCTTTCCGCCCCTGGATTCCAGGCCAGAATTCGACCAGTCATGTCCAGCACCAGAATGGCATCGCGAGAGTCGTGCACCACCACCGCCAAACGTCGCAGAGTTTCAGAATGCTTCAACGCCGCCTGCGCTTTTTTAATCAGTGAAATCTCTGTGAACGTGATTACCGCGCCCTCAATCACGTTTTCCAACGTCCGATACGGCCGGATGCGCAGTAAATGCCATTCCCCGGAATTAGTCTGCACTTCCATTTCTTTGGGAATCAAGTTTCCCAACACCGTTCGAATATCTGTGGCCAAGTGATCATAACCATTCAGATTGGAGCGAATTTGGTCCACTGGACGGCCCACATCGGCCTCAATCAGACCAATTAACACCGTCACAGTAGGGGTGAAACGCAGAATGCGCAGTTGGTGATCCACAAAAATGGTGCCGATGCCAGTACCGCTCAGCAGATTTTTCATATCGCTGTTGGACCGCGATAAGTCCAGAACTTTTGCCTGCAGTTCGTTGTTCACCGTCGCCAATTCCTCATTCACCGATTGCAACTCTTCTTTCGATGTCTCCAGTTCTTCGTTCGTCGATTGCATCTCCTCGTTCACCGACTGCATTTCTTCATGAGCAGAACGCAGTTCTTCGTTCGATGTCTCCAGTTCTTCAACAGCCGTCTGCAGGTATTCATCCTTGGAACGCAATTCCTGCTTCAGCCGAATAATGTACTCGTTCAGATCGGGGATCACCCCGTCCGCACCTTGCCCCGTATCCACCGCCGGCTCTGCGGCTAACTTTGGGTCTGCATTCAACTGCTCCTCAATGACGACTAAGAATAAGCGCTGGGCCGCGTCTTCCGTGTTTGCAGCCACAGGTACGACGGTTAGATTGACCAACGTATTATTCGCGTCATGTTTCACGCGTAAACCTGTATGACGCGTGGTCATCTGCAGAGACACAGCTCGATGCAGAGCAATGGTCAAATCACCACGTAACCCTTCCCGTGCCATCCGAAAAATGTTCAGACTAGCTTCGCCCGGGGTCGGTTCCAGATACCGGCCAGTGCGACCCAACAAGTAAAGAATATCCCCACGTTCGTTGACCAACGCACCCACCGGAGCGTAATAACCCAGCAGCGTCCGCTCGGTGATTTCCTGCAATGGCAGTTTACTCTCACTACGCAAAATGCTTGCACCACTTCCCGATTGCCGTACCACTTCTGTTCCTTGGTGTGGAAGCAACCGGGCAATTCCCCTCAAATTGGGCCCGAAATCATCTACTTTGCGTTGGTAGATTTTTGCTGCGCGATCAATCGAAGCAAAGAGAGTAGTAAAATCGCCCACACTCTCCGACGATCCCAACACCAGCATGCCCCCCGGTTTCAAACCGTAGTGAAACAGCGGTATGAGCTTTTTTTGTTGTGCCGATCCCATGTAGATCAACAGATTGCGACAACTGATCAAATCCAGTTTAGAGAACGGCGGATCTTTGATCAGGCTGTGCTCAGAAAAAATCAGCATGTCGCGAATCGTCTTGTTGATGCGGTAGGCCGTGCCATCAGGATTTTCCTGATCAAAGAAGTGCGCCAGCCGCTCCGGCGAAACGTCCGCGATAATGCTGGCCGGGTAAATTCCCGCGCGAGCACTTTCAATGGCATCCTTATCAATATCCGTTGCGAAAATTTGCACTTTGAAATTCTCTTTCATTTCCTCCATGCGTTCGCGCATCAGAATGGCAATGGAATAGGCTTCCTCCCCCGTGGAACAACCAGGGACCCAAACGCGAATCGCTTCTCCACCAGCCTTGCCAGCGAAAAGTTGAGGGACCACCTTTTTCTGAATTTCATCGAAAATTTCAGCATCCCGAAAAAAATTGGTGACACCGATGAGCAGGTCGCGAAACAGCGCGTCCACCTCGCTTCGGGTAATCTGCAGATAACGAACATAGTGTTCCAACCGATCAATCTGGTGAACCGCCATACGACGCTCCACACGGCGAATCATCGTATTTCGTTTGTACTGAGAAAAGTCATGGCCAGTCTGGGATCGCAGCAATCGAAAGACCGCTTCCAGCGCATCAGCCGATTGCGGAGCTTGTGTTGCAATGGTCAGCGGGGAAGCCACAAACGCGTGGGAAACGTAGGCTAGCAGTTGTGCAGGCATGTCGTTTGCAGCCAACACAAAATCCACCAAGCCGGTAGCAATGGCGTTGCGCGGCATGCCGTCATACTCTGCGGATTCTGGCAACTGCACCATCACCATGCCGCCCTCGCCCTTCACCGCCCGCAGCCCCAGCGTGCCGTCGCTACCAGTGCCGGAAAGTACGATGCAAATGGCCCGTTCATGCTGATCTTGAGCCAGCGAACGGAAGAAAAAATCAATCGGCAAGCGGATGCCGCGGGCCACCGTCGGTTCCAATAATTGCAGGGCACCATTCACCAGCGCCATATCGCGATTGGGTGGAATAATGTAAGCGCAATTCGGCTTTACAACCATTCCGTGCTCAACCTCAAAAACCTCCATCCGGGTATAGCGTCTAATCAATTCGGAAAGAATGCTTTTGTGATCTCGCGCCAGATGCTGCACTAAAACAAAGGCCATGCCCGGATCATTATCGGCAGGCATGGTGGAGAAAAACGCTTCGAACGCCGCCAGTCCCCCAGCCGATGCACCAATGCCCACAATAGGGAATCCCACACGATGCGCATCAGTCGGTGGCTCCGTCACATGGGGATCAACCAGTTCGTCAGGTGCCCCTGCCGTAAGCTTTGTTTCAGACATAATCGTAACTCCCTGGTTTCCCTGTGAAACTAAGCTGCTTGACTAAGAACCGGCAGGCGGTTTCGCCTGCCATTGGAATTTATTCTACCGCTTCGACTCGCCACTGCCTTCCACTACCGTGATAATTCGGTTCACCTCAACTCCAGTAAGCCGATCCACAATCCCACTCGGCCACCGAATCTCAATATCCGCCGTCTTCGCCGCTGCTAATCCAAAATGAATCCGCAAGTCACTCTGCGATAAGTAGCTGCCTCCACTGCGCACTTCATCCATCTGCCGATGTGCCGCTCCGCTTCCTGACGTTGTGCAAATCACCCGTGTGCCAATGCCAGAACGGTTGGATTTTGTACCAATCGCTTTAATCTTCACCCAGTTATTTCCCGACTTCGAATCACACCGTAGCAATTGCGGAACATCGTTAATGCAGTTCACCAGCACATCCAAGTCGCCATCGTTATCGAAATCGCCGATCGCCATACCCCGTCCTGTAACCTTTTCCGTTACACCGGGACCAAGCTGATCGGAGACTTCTTCAAAACGACCGTTCCCCAAATTCCGATACGCCACTTTGCGTTGTCGATATCCAGACTCCACCGCACTATCGCCCACCTCGGGATAAACATGGCCGTTGCACAGCATAATGTCAGCCCAGCCATCATTATCGAAATCCAGGAAGGATGCACCCCAACCCAAAAACCTTGTCACCTTACCCAGCCCGGCTTGAAATGTCTGGTCATCAAAAGTGCCTCCGCCCACGCCCCTGTAAAGGCTGGCAGTATCCCCGGCGAAGTTGGTTTTCACAATATCGAAATTGCCATCACAATCATAATCAGCAACGGAAACGCCCATACCCGCTTGCGGCTTTCCATCGGGTGAGTAAGCTACCCCCGCTTCAATGGCCACCTCTTTGAAAGTACCGTCGTGATTGTTCTTGTACAGTGCCGCTGAAGTGGAATCGTTTGCCACATAAATATCGGGCCAACCATCGTTGTCGAAATCGGACACAATCACGCCTAGCCCATAAGTACCCGCAGTGTTCAATATCCCTGCTGATTCGGAAACGTCGGTGAACGTGCCATTGCCCTGATTGTGGAACAGAATGTTCTTCCCACCTTTCAACCCCGGAGGCCCGCAAGCCACCAGCAGCCCTTTGTATTTACATGGTCCAGATTCCGGAAGCGGTGCAGTTTTCGGATCGAAATCAATGTAGTTGGCCACGAACAAATCCAGAAATCCATCTTTGTTGTAGTCCACAAAAGCGCAACCAGTGTTGTGCCGCTTCAAGCCATTTTTTGTCCGCGTTGTAACACCGGCCTTATCCGCTACATCTACAAACTTTCCGTTGCCTAAGTTCTTCCAAAGTGAACAATCGCCCCAGTAAGTAACAAACAAATCGTCCAGCCCATCGTTGTTATAATCGCCGACGCAACAACCAGATCCCCAACCAGTGCGAGCAATTCCGGCAGCAATGGTGACGTCTGTAAAAGTCCCGTCACGATTATTTTTATAAAGCCTGCTTACCGGTGCCGCGCCTGTGGGCCATTTGGTTTCCAACCGCGTTCCGTTCACTAAGAAAATGTCTAGCCATCCATCGTGATCGTAATCAAAGAACGCCGCCCCACATCCAGTTGTTTCCAGCAGAAATTTGTTTCGATTCTCACTACCGTAAATCGTCTTCTCTTTTAAGCCAGCCTGCTTCGCTACATTGACGAACTGAACGCCCAAGGGCAGCCCTGTCAATAGCTGGTCCAATGAGAATACAGCAGCAGTGCGACTTACGGATCGAATAAAAGTTCGGCGATTCAACGGCATGGTTCAGATTCTCCTGATCACTACCGAAGCTTAGGAATCGCCCGCGTTGCCGGACCCATCGTTCCCAGCCGCTTGGCCTGCTCCATCTCCAGCTTCTTTTTCACTTCAGCACCTTGTGCGAACAGTTTCCTGGCACCCTCCAAATCGGATTGGGATTGCCGAATTTGAGCCAAAGTATTGT
>JAYWBH010000166.1:0-19715 GCA_043781815.1 Bryobacterales bacterium
TTCCAGTCCGTCTACAATCGTCTCCTCATACTTCAACTTTCCTGACTTCAACCATCCGCCCAATTCCTTGGTCCCTTCTCCCCAACGCGCCATGTAATCCGTCACCAACAATCCCTGAACCTTGGCCCTCTTCACAATCAGCATTCCCAGCATCCGCGGTCCCATTTCCGGTTGCTCCAAATTGTACTGTGAGATCTGCCCGCAAATCGCCACTCTGGCATGCACATTCATGTGGATCATGGCGGCATCGGTAATCACACCACCCACATTGTCAAAGTAAACATCAATTCCATTCGGACAAAGTTGACGCAGTTTTGCTAAGTGATTCGATGTGTCTTTGTAGTTATAAGCGGCGTCAAACCCCACCTCTTCCACCAGCCACTTCACCTTCTCATCGGTGCCTGCAATGCCCACCACTCGGCAGCCTTTAATCTTTGCGATCTGTCCCACAATAGACCCCACCGCACCGGCCGCACCGGAAACTACAACCGTCTCTCCAGCCTTTGGATCACATACATCCAGCAATCCAAAATAGGCGGTCAAGCCTGGCATGCCCACAACTCCCAATGCCGTTGTTATGGGAGCAAGCGTAGGATCAAGCTTTCTTAGCTGTTTGGGATTGGCAATGGCGTAGCGCTGCCAACCTGAAAATCCAGCCACAATATCCCCCGCCTTGAACCCGTCTGCCTTCGATTCCACAACCCGGTTTACCGTGCCCCCCACCATTACTTCGCCCAGTTTTACAGGCTCAGCGTAGGATTTGGCATCGCTCATTCTTCCACGCATATATGGATCAACAGACAGCCACAGTGTCTCAAGAAGTAGTTCTCCTTCGGCAGGCACGGGGTTAGCCGTTTCCACCGCTTGAAAGTCTGTGAGTTTAGGAAACCCTATCGGCCTCGCTGCAAGTTGGATTTGAAGATTGGTAAGGTGCATTACGTCATTCTAGCTTGAGACAATCAAACAATGAACTCAAAATCGACTGTCGATGAAATCCGTACCCGCTTCGATAACGATGTAGAACGGTTTTCCAACCTAAAAACCGGCCAGTCCGCAACTGTCGATGCAGCGTTGGCCATGGACCTTATCACCGAATCTGCCGCAGTCGTCACACCGCAAGCAACAGCTATGCTCGATATCGGATGCGGGGCAGGGAACTTCTCCTTGAAACTTCGGCAACGGCTTCCATCTATCGAAGTCACCCTGGTCGATCTCAGTAAGCCCATGCTGGATCGCGCAGCCAATCGCATCGGCCACGGAGTCACTTGCATTCAAAGCGACATCCGTCAATTGCAGTTGGCCCCAGCCAGTTTCGACATCGTGCTAGCCGCAGCAGTGCTGCATCATTTAAGAACAGAGCAGGAATGGTTAGAAGTGTTTGAAAAGGTACATGCCGCTCTTCGCCCAGGCGGTGGATTCTGGATCTTCGATATGGTGAATCACGAACTGGCTGCGGTGCACCAAATCATGTGGCGACGTTACGGGGAGTATCTTTCCGCATTCAAAAGCGATGCCTACCGCGATCAGGTATTCGCCTATATCGAAAAGGAAGACAGCCCTCGGTCCCTCATCTTTCAACTGGATAAATTGCGCGAAGTCGGTTTCTCAAGGCTGGAAGTACTCCACAAAAACTCCAACTTTGCCGCTTTCGGTGCCGTAAAGAATTGATGAATTACAGTCACTACAAGATCATACAGAGGCTAAGCTGGCTGGCTGCTCCACTGCGTAATGGGAGTCAACGTACTTATCAAGAATATCCTTGAATTCCGCCACAATCCGGTCCCCGCGTAGTGTCTTGTACATTTTGCCATCCACGTAAACCGGTGCCACAGGCTCTTCAAAAGTACCGGGAAGGGAGATGCCCAAATTTGCATGTTTCGATTCGCCAGGGCCGTTTACAATACAGCCCATAACGGCTACTTTCATTTCCTCAACACCAACGTATTTTTCTTTCCAGATGGGCATTTGCGTGCGCAAGTAGGTTTGAATATCATCAGCCATTTCCTGAAAGAAAGTGCTGGTGGTTCTGCCGCAGCCAGGGCATGCCGTCACCTGCGGACTAAAGCTACGAATCTCAAGGGACTGCAAAATCTGCTGGCACACCAGTACTTCCTCGCGACGGTCTCCGTTAGGCAGTGGAGTGAGTGAAGCGCGGATGGTATCGCCGATTCCTTCCTGCAACAACACCCCGATTCCAGCAGTGGAAGCAACAATGCCTTTCGCCCCCAAACCAGCTTCTGTAAGCCCCACGTGCAACGCAAAATCGCAACGCGACGCCAAGTGCCGGTAAACTTCAATCAAATCCTGCACACCGCTTACCTTGGCGCTGATGATGATTTTATCGGCACCCAGGCCGTGGCCCACGGCAGCTTTGGCCGACATCACAGCAGATTCAACAATGGCGTTCAGCGTCACCGCACGGGCATCCAACGGTTCGTCCAGTAAATTGTTTTCATCCATCATGCGGGTGAGCAGAGCGCCATCCAGCGATCCCCAATTGACGCCAATGCGCACCGGACGGTCGTACAAAATGGCCGCTTCAATCATGTCCCGAAAGTTGTTGTCATGGCTCTTGCCAATGTTTACATTGCCTGGATTAATACGATATTTAGCAAGCGCCTTGGCGCAGTCAGGATACTTCTTCAGCAACAGGTGACCGTTATAATGAAAATCGCCGACCAACGGAACTTTCACACCAAACTGATACAGTGTTTCAGCAATCACCGGTACAGCCTTGGCCGCCGCTTCCGAGTTCACCGTAATGCGCACCAATTCAGACCCGGCTTTTGCCAGCTCCATTGCCTGGTTCACAGTGGATGTTGTGTCAGCCGTATCGGTGTTGGTCATCGATTGAACAACAATTGGATGATTCCCGCCAACCCAGACGCCGCCCACGTTCACTGCAATCGACTTGCGCCGGTGTAATGCTGCCATGCTTTCCAGAATCCTCCAATAAACTATTATTTTAGCAGTCTGCCCTGCAACCGAATCAGAATTTTCTAAACCACAGTTCCAACATCAGTAGCGTCCACAGCCAATGGTTATTATCTCTGCGACCAGAATCGTGCTCTTCCAATAACTGACGAATAAAAGGGCCTGAGGCAATGCCCCGATCCACCAATGTTGAATTCGTCATGTGGTCCCATAAAAATTCTTTCAATGAGCCTCGGAACCACAACGATAGGGGCATTCCAAAGCCTTTCTTGGGACGGGTTAACAAGTCCGGCGGAAGGCGGTCACCCACAGCATCCACCAGAATCGCTTTCCCCTTGCCGTTGCGCATTTTTAACGAAGGTGGAATCTGCGCCGCCAGTTCAGCCAATTTGTGATCCAACATTGGGCAGCGTACTTCCAACGAATTCGCCATTGACATACGGTCCACTTTAACCAGCATGTCCCCCGTAAGTTTTGCAGTGGCTTCAAAGTACAACGCATGCGTCAAAATGTCTGCCCCGTTGGGTGCCAGACAATTGGCAAATGTCCGGTTGATATAGCTGGCGTCCGCCGGTTCCATCCACTGCGGAGTCAAAAGTTGTTGTCGCAGATAAAATGGCGTGTAATTCAGTTCAAAATAACGTTCCAGCGGAGACGCCCTGGAAGCCATCCGAAGAAAGTTTTTCCCATAGGCCGAATAGCTCAGTTGGTCAGCCATTTTGGACATGGCCCCGCGCATCCATTGGGGAATCTTATCTAACTTGCGGTATCTATCAATCAGGAAAAAACTTTCGTACCCGGCAAATAATTCGTCGCCACCATCGCCCGTCAAAGCCACCTTCACATGGCGTGCGGCGAACTCGCTCACCAGGTATGTGGGAATGGCTGAGGCATCACCAAAGGGTTCGTCAAAGGAATCCACCAGCTTGTTGATCAGCTCAATGGAATTCGGCTTCACCAGAATTTCATGGTGCTCCGTGTTGTACTGCTGCGCCACTTGTTTAGCCCAGGGCAGTTCATTGAATTCTGATTCCTCAAAGCCGATGGAAAAAGTCTTCACCGCATCCTTGGTGTTACTGGCCATTGATGCTACGACCGACGTGGAATCAATGCCCCCGCTCAGGAATGCACCCAACGGAACATCGGCAATCATGCGGATGCGCACGGACTCATCGAATGTTTCCCGAATCTTACTGCGCCACTGTGCCTCTGTTGTACCTGAAGTATCCGTTTCCACTGGATAAGGTAGTTTCCAGTAGCTGCCTTGTTCAACGGAACCATTGTTGGCATCGTACATCAGCCATGATCCAGGTGCTAATTTGCGAATTGATTTGTAAGGGCTCAACGGATCTGGAATGTAGGAAAATTGAAAATATTGCCGAATTGCCTCGTTGTTCAATTCCAGTGTGACGCCCGCCGTTCGAAGACATTTCAATTCACTTCCAAAATAGAAACCTTCGTTTGTATCGGCGTAATATAAGGGTTTTTTGCCAAACCGATCCCGCACCACCAACAACTTTCGCGTCTTGCTATTCCAAATGGCAAAGGCAAACATCCCCCGCAATTTGTTGATGCCAGCAACGCCCTCTTGCTCAAACAGGTGAAGAATTACTTCCGTATCGCTGGCCGTTCGGAATTGATGCCCTTGCTTGGCTAACGTCTCCCGCAATTCCCGATACTGATAGATTTCACCGTTGAAGACGATCCATAAGCTATGATCTTCATTGGGGATGGGCTGATGTCCGGTGGACAAATCGATGATACTAAGGCGGCGCATACCAATGCCGCACGGGCCATCCATGTAAATCCCCTGATCGTCTGGGCCGCGGTGCACAATGGATTTGCACATGGCGTCCACAACGTTTTCCCGGGCCTCACCATTTTTAAGGACGTATCCCGCTATGCCGCACATAGATCGGCGCGGTTACTGAAGGAAGCAAATTTGACCATATTTCAATTATCGCAGAGCTCTATTCATGCCGCGCAAGCGTAGTTCAGCAGAGATCCAATTTCGATTGCGGCAGGAAGCCTTCAACCTTCATTACTACTTCCGGCCGCCAGTGGCTTTACCCGTAGTCATGCGTCCACTGCTGCCGCCTGCCAAGGATATTGTTGAGGTTTTGCGAGGCACAGAATTTGAACAGGAAATTCTTGCAACTGCCGATCAGATCCTGCAACATCGGTTCCCTCTATTGGGTGGCATTGTTGACACCGGACCAGAAATTCAATGGCGGCGCGATTACGCAAGCAGCCTGGAAACCAAGCAGCGTTACTTCCGCTTCACCCCATATTTAGACGCTTCTCGTGTCGGGGATCATAAAAATATTTGGGAATTGAATCGGCATCAGCATCTGGTATTGCTAGCCCAGGCCGGTCTGTTCAGCGGCAACCAAAAGTATTGGAAGGAAATTAACAGTCAGTTGGAAAGCTGGTTTAACCAAAACCCTTACGCCAGCGGCATTAACTGGACCAGCGCATTGGAGGTCGCCTTCCGCGCTTTAAGTTGGGTCTGGTTACTGCATTTTGGTCGCGATCAATTCGATGTTGAAACTCGTAAAAAATTGGCTCATGGATTGTTTCAACACGGTTGCCATCTGGAGAAAAACCTCTCCATCTATTTCTCACCGAACACCCATTTATTAGGTGAGGCAGTGGCGCTTCATGCCATCGGTACACTCTTTCCCGGATGGGAGCAATCGGCCCGCTGGGTGCAACTAGGAGGCAGAATCGTCGAGCAGGAAATGGATCGGCAAGTGTTGGAAGATGGCGCTCATTTTGAACAGTCTACTTACTATCATGTGTATGCCGTCGACATGTTTTTGTTTCACGCAGTTCTGTGCGAATCAAATCCCTATGCCGCAAAGCTAACCAAAATGACCGAATACTTGGAGTCGTTGTTAGGACCAGCCAGAAAGCTTTCGTTCTTCGGCGATGACGACGGTGGCCGTTTTTTCCACCCTTATGGCCCACGAGATCAGTTCGGCAGGGCAACTCTTGCCAGTTGCGCCAAGTTGCTGAAGATCGATTTGGCCCATGATTACGATGACTTGCTGCCGCAAGCCGTGTGGTGGCTGGGTAAGAAAGTTTTAACCAAGCCCAATCCCACCGGGCCCCGGCCATCGCGAGTATTTCGCAAGACCGGCATGGTTTCGTCCACTTGGGCCGATGTCCATCTACTTTTCGATGTTGGACCCTTTGGACCTTGGACCGGCGGCCACAGTCACGCCGATGCTTTGAGTTTCACCTTGCGCAAAGGTACCGAAGAGATCCTGGTGGACGCCGGAACATTTACCTACGTTGGTGATTTAGCCCAGCGAGACCGCTTTCGCGGCACTGGGGCGCACAACACTATTCAGATTGACCGACAGGATCAGGCAATTCCCGCCGGTCCCTTTGCCTGGGATGGGCGTCCTGAAGTGGAACTGCTGGAGTTTAAGGCGTCCGACGAAGAAGATTTTGTAGTGGCCGAATGCCGCTACAAAGGCTTTCGCCATCGTCGTCGACTATTATTCCGCAAGCGCGAAGGTCTGGTGTTGATCTGCGATCTTATCGATGCCACTGTAACTGCGCCGGGCGATTCTTTGGAACATGACGTTTCGGAACATGATGTCGAGCAGATTTGGCACGCCGGGTCCGATGTAGTTTTAGTGCAGCCAGGAATCTTTCAAATTGGCAAGAGCACCTGTCTGCAATTAGCCGGTGATACGGAGTTTGCCTTTGACGGTTGGCGATCCAGGACGTTTGGGGAGAAGGAGCACAACCCCATAATCCGCCAGACCAGGCACGCCAAATTCCCCATAATAATGCCCGCCGCGATCAGCCTTACCGGAAAGAAGCAGATCTCGTTTTTGGCGATTGGGGAAGGGATTGAGTTTACAGTAGAGGGTCGCAAGTTCCGCTTGGGTTGAGCGGGGTTTGTCTCATTTGGGGAATAATTAACAAGACCAAGCTGTGTTAAGTCTCAAAACTGTTTTCTTGCCCGAACCAAACATAATTTCGATCAGCGCTCTAATTTGCGAGTTTCAACTTCGGGAGCGTAGCCAAACTTCGACCATCCCAAGTTGCTTGAAGGAAGCATACAGGCTGCTTTTGAGAGTTCGCTTTTCAAGCCTGATTCAACCCATCCCATGTGGGAAGCTTCGGCCATCAGTCCCTCAATTTTGTTGCTTAGATCAAAAGACTCAGAATCACCAAATTCGCCAAGAGAGACTACTAGAAACCAGTCCTGGAAGGAATTGTAATCAAGCTCGCCAGATAAATAGCGGGCAAGCTCTTCTCGAATTTTCCTTGCGGTAGTCATGACCAGTATTCCTACAGTTAGAATAACTCCACGCGAGCTGCAAGACAAGTTCAATAGCAATGAGGGCGGGTACCCATCAAAAATCGCAGAGTAACGCAAGGTAAATGCATACAACGAACCAGCAAGTTCGCAAAGCAACCAAGAGCGAGGCACACGAAGCAAAATTGATAAGTACTATGATCACGATAAGTTAGTCATGGTGCTGCATTATTTCAAAAAACCAGACGGAGAACTAGGTGGATGCGGAAAATATGATCCTAAAAAACTCCTCGTGGATGGAGTCCTTTACTGGGCATAAGTATTTCGTGCCATGGTTAAGATTATGACTATTTTGCTGAAATAGTTCATTACTATTGCCCTAACTTGCCAGCAGCATTCGGCGCACCGGACTCCTTCAAGTCCACCCATTGCAACTTTGGAAATTGCAACAGCACCTCAGCGATTGAATCATCCAACTTCATTGCCTTCCACAACGATAACTTTGCCAGTTGCGGTAGAACTCCTAACGCAGCGATTCCCTTCGACGTGACTGCCGTGGAATTCAAGTTAAGATCCCGAAGCTTCGTCAATTTAGCCAGTTTCGCCAACCCTAAATCTGAAATCTTCGCTCCTGCCAGATTCAACGATTCCAAATTTTTCGACTCCGCCAGAATCTCAATCCCCGCATCCGTTATGGTGGCAAACCAAAGTCCGGAATCAGTGCGCTGCTGGCCGCTCAAATCAAGCTTGCGCAAGTGGGGAAGATTGGGAAGAAAGCGCAGGCAATTGTCCGTCAATTTGTTTCCGCCAATCGCCAGATCATCCAACTTGTCCAGGCTACTCAGCGCGTACAAGCCGTTATCGGTCACCTCGGCGAACCCTACGTCAAGGTGTTTCAGGCTTCGCAACCCGGCAATATGCACCAAGGCGTTATCGGTCACCTTGGTGCCACGGCAGTTCAGGCTCTCCAACTTATGCCAGTTGCGGACCGCCGATAAACCTTCATCAGTCAATAATTCCGCATAGAAAAGATTCAGGCTCTTCACATTTTCCAGACCCTTCAATAATTGAAGTCCCTGGTCCGTGATTCTCGTAAGTGAAAGGTCTATCCGCTCCAACTGTTTCCACTTGGCTACCTCAAACAAATCAGCATCACTCACCCAACTGGCCCGTAAGTTCAAACCAACTATTTCTTTCTTCGAGTTGTAATCAACCGACCCTCCCAAACGCTCCACCCAACCTGCCCGGCAGTAGCTCATTGCGAACAGCATTAAAAGAAATGGCCGCATCAACTTCCTCTCCTGGTCACACGGCTGGAATCACGGTCAAAAATAATCTCGCAATGCGGAAGGGCTGCCTTTACTTGCTCCAAACCCTTCTGCGTGACCGTCGTATGATACAAGTTCAGTTTTTTCAGCTTCTTCATTTGGACTAACGAAACAACGGCAGCATCGGAAATGTTGGCGCTATCCAGTAATAGTTCTTGCAGCGAATTCGCATCCGCAGCCAATGCCAGCAGACCTGTATCGCTGATCTTGGTGTAGTCCAGATTGATGCGGGTCAGCTTCGGTAGCCTCGCAAGACGGGCCAAGCCCTTATCGTCGATGCGGGTCCGCACCAGATCAATCCGTTCCAGATTTTTCAGATTCTCCAATGCCAACACACCTTCCGGAGAGAATCTGCCATAGTTCAGCAACAACGTTTTAAGTGCCGTGAGCTTGCCCAAACTTTTCAACCCCCTATCGCCAACATCAGTGCCAGCAAAGTCCAGTGTCTCCAGGTTCGACATGCCCTCCATCGCTTCCAGGGCTGTATCCGTCAAATCCGTATAAGACAGCAAGGCCCGTTTTAAGTTCGTTAATTGGGCCAGGTGAGGGGCATAACGATTTTCAAGAGGACAATTACTGGCATCCAGTTCTACCAATGGGTGATTCTTCCAAACTTCAAAACCACTGCCCGTGATGCCCGTATTGCTCACGTCCAACCGTTTCAAATTTGTCAGCTTCGCCAGTTGCGATAAGCCTTTGTCGGAAATCGAAGTCCGCTGCAAATCCAACTCTGTAAGATTTTTCAGTTGCCCAATCATCTCCACCGCCGCATCCGTAATTTGCGTCGCAGAAAGGTTCAACTTTTCCAGTGTTTGAATGGCCCCCAAGCCACGAATAGCCGCGTCATTTACCGGGGCGCGACGCAAATTGATTTCCTTAACCACTCCGCTTTCTAACCTGACCGACCCTCCCAAGCTCTTCACCCAATCAGCCACCATCGCTGTTGATGAGCTGCTCAGTACAGAAACTGTTTTACCCACCGCTTCCCCTGATTCCAAATAGTTCACAACCAACCCAGTATGGCTGGCCATCAATTGACGGGCGGCGGCAGGTGTTACTTTGCTATAGCGAACATCCAGCGATCGCAGGTCCTTCAGCACAGCTAACTTGGCCAATCCGGCGTTGGTAAGCTGGCTGCGATAAAGGTTCAGTTCAGTCAGTTTCGGTAGAAGCGCCAAGGTGTCAACGGCACCATCGGTTAGTTGCGCACCCAACAGATTCAGCTTGCGCAGTTGTGTTAATCCAGCAAGATGTTTAACGCCTTCATCCGTCAAAGGCAAGCCATACAAATCCAGCTCTTCCAGGTTGTGCAGTTCCGCTATGTGAGCCAGTCCCTTATCGGTCACCCGATTGTCGCGTAAAATCAATCGCTCCAGTTTTGACATGCCTCGCAGGCTTTCCATGCCAGCGTCGTTAATCGCCGAATAGCTGACATCCAGGGATCGCAAATTGATGAAATGCTTCAGACCCAAACCCTTCACTTTGCTCTGGGAAATTCGTAACTCCTCCAGTTGCGTAAGCGCAGAAATCTGGTCCAGCCCCTGGTCTAAAATCGTCATATTCGTCAAAAAATGAATGCTGGTATGCAGCCGCTTCAGCGTTTTCAAGCCATTCAGATATTTGAAAAGTTCATTGGAATCTCGCTTGCTGCCTGCCCCTTCATTCCACATGTAAGCGGGCAACAACAGCTCTTCCAGCTTGGGCAATGTAGATATTCGTTCCAACTGCTCTGGCTCTACAGAAGTGCCCGTAAGGTCGATGGAAGTCAGTTGATAGGGCTTGGCCGGAAGTTCCGACAAGTCCTGAAACCGCAGCAATTCCCCTTGAATACCAACCGATCCGCCCAGTCGGATGACCCACTCTGCCACCAGCTTATCGCTCCAGCCCTCTGCCCACACCTCCGCCGGAAAAGCGCAAACGGCCAGCAGCAGGAATATGGAAAGTCGCACAAGCATCACGCTCAACAGTATGACTGAAATCCAAACTATTGAGGGTGGACCCAAGTACTAAGTGTCAGGAAGCCTTCCTATCGCGAATTAGTACTCTCCCATCATTGTTCCCATCCGGCGCAGACTGCACAATTGCCTCAATGGAAAATCGATTGGAGATCCGCAAGGGGAACCAGCCTTCCAACGGGAAAGGCAGAAGCTCCTCGCGTACTCACATATTCCCGCACCGCAGTGTTCGCTTTTCAGATATCGCAACAGGGCGTATCGTACTGGCGCTATTGCTGGCCGCGACCATGAGCTTCCTAATGTTTCATTTCGCCGTGCCCATCATGAAGATTCATACGAATCTCGCGATTGGTTTGGCTCAGAAGTTAGACCTTCCAATTGTCGGGTCAAAAGCGGTAGACGTGTTTAATGGCCTTGAACCAGCCCAGGCACCGCTCACTTCCGTGCCGCGCTTTGAACAGGTGGGCACTGCAGCCAGAGCCGCCTGGATTGCAGCAGTAGTGCTGCTTACCATTCTTGCCTTGCGATTTCAATTGATTCGCAGCGTGCTGGTTCTGTTGATTCTTTTATTGCTGGTTTCCGCAGTGGTCAACTCAATCTTTGAGCGCTATGAATTTGATGCCGGTGTGTTCGGTCAAATCTGGTATCGCCAAGCCATGCTGGTCTGGATTCTGCTGCCCTGGTTTACCTCGTTCCTTTTCCTGATTTTTCAACCGCGAATGTTGGAAGGTGTGGGTTGGATTCTTCTCAGCCAGCTTTATAGTTTCGCTTTCTCCGTGGTCCGCATGGTTTTCGCCATGGGGATTTTGCATTATTCCGGCTTACTCTTTTTCCCCACCGTGTGGTTCCTGGTGGGAACACTGGCCGAACTCATTTTCCTTCTGCAGTTCTATTCAATCAGCATTTACCGGGCAACCGGAAAACAATATCAAGCGAGGTCCTCATGGGCTTCATTATTCTAACCGCCAGGATTCTGGTAGGCATTTCCATGCTGGTGTTGACGCTGTACGCTGTGCGGCACTACTGGTTTGCATTCACTCGCCTCAGAATGCGCAGACCGAAAGACACCATGGAACTGGTTGGCTTTGTAATGCCCACAGTTACTGTGCTTGTTCCCATGCACAATGAAGAAAAAGTGGCTGCCGATATTCTTCAGGCGCTGGTGGAAAATGACTACGACCAAAGCAAGCTGCAAATTATCCCGATCAATGACCGCAGTGACGATGGTACGGCCAAAATCATTGATGAATTTGCCGCCCGCCATGCCATCATCAAGCCCTTTCATAGAACCGGTGGACAAGGTGGAAAACCAGCGGCACTGGTAGAAGTCACCAAAGGGATTCAAAGCGATATTTTGTTAATGTTTGACGCCGATTATGTTCCCGGTAAAGGAATGTTGAAGATGCTGGTGGCACCGTTTGCTGATCCGGAAATTGGAGCAGTCATGGGACGTGTAGTGCCCTATAACGTTGGTGACAGCCTGCTCAGTGGGTTGCTGTCGTTGGAACGGGCAGCCGGGTACCAAAGTGCCCAGCAATCGCGCTATAACCTTGGATTCACCGCCCAATTCGGTGGAACCGTAGGTGGCGTTCGGCGCACGGCCCTGGAAGCTGTCGGTGGATGGAATCCGCAATCGCTCACCGAAGACACAGATTTAACCTTTGCCATGCTTTTAAACGGATGGCGCACGGCCTATCTGAACCGTGCCGAATGCTACGAAGAAGTTCCGCAAACATGGTCTGTCCGGCGACGTCAATTGATGCGCTGGGTGATGGGACACACAGCCTGCCTTCATGATTACTGGCCCGACATTGTCAACGCCAAGTTCCTCACCGTTCGAGAAAAAGTGGAATGTTTCTTTTTGCTGGGGATGTATTGGACTGCGCCCTGGTTGGTGATTGGCTGGATTGCATCCTTAGTTTTATTTTTTACCATTGAAGCGCATTACGTTCCCATTCTAGCCATCGCCATGACGTTGCTTGGATATCAACTGTTTTCCAATCAATCCAACTTTGTGGAGATCGGATCGGCATTGCTGCTCGATGGAAACAAACGCCGGGTGTTGTTGATGCCCCTCAACCTGTTGAACTTTTTTGCCAACATCGGTGCCACGTGTCATGCCCTGTTGCAGTTTTACTCCACCCGCTTATTTGGGGGGAACGGTGCCAGTTGGTACAAAACCCATCGAACCAGGGCGGCAGGGTCGGGCAGTGGTGGTTCCTTCGGACTGAATTCCCCCAAGGAAAAAGAGGTAGAGGATTAACACCATGGCCTTCCTGATTTTCTCCATACTTTTCATTGGTCTTTTGTATGCCCATTTTTCTGTAGCGCACATGGCGTGGTCCAGAACGCGTGGTAAAAACTCCCAGGAGTTGGATATGGATTATGTCCGCCTGGAAGATTATTTCGGACAATCCTTTCGTCGCAAATTGAGCAAATGGCTGACCGCGCCTTCTGCTGAAAATTCCACCGGGGAACTTCGGGTGGTGGACCACGGAGTGGAGAAACTTTACGTTGCCTCCGAAGCCGTGCAATACCCTTCCAATCGACGCGAGCGCAATGTTCTGGTAACGGAAAAGGATTTTGATTGTGGCGCAGATTGTTCCTTTGAAAGGGAATTGATGGTGCATGGCAACGGAGTTGTAGGAACTGGCAGCAAAATGCAAGCCATTGCCGCCGATGGCTCGCTACGGCTGAATCAGAATGTGGTCGTGCGCCGTTGGGTCGATGCCAAGGGTCCGCTGGAATTGATGGACGGCTGCAAAGTATTCAGCAGGGTTTGTTCCGCCAGCTCCATTTACCTGGGACCACGGGCCGAAGTTTTGAGTGTCTACGCGCCAGAAGTGTTCACCGAAAGTCGCGTGGCCACCATGGCCGGGCCCTTAGTGAATCCCCGAGATGTGGTTCTGATTCCTCATGCGGCCAACATGGGCAATCGGGTATTTCACGGGTACAATCCCAATCTTTTATTTTCAATGGGTGGCGGAAGCTATTTGTATAATGGCGACCTCAACCTGACGGCACCTCTGCACATCCGTTCCCCACTGGTCGTCAAAGGGAATATTAAGACTCTGGGTGCCTCCATGATTGAGGCCGATTTGAAAGCTACTGGTTCCATTGAAATCGGTGAAATGAGTCTGATCAAAGGGAATCTGATTGCCGAAAAGAATATGGAAATCGGCGCTGGGTCATTTTTCCAATCTGTCCTCCATGCTGGTGGGGAAATGCGACTGAAGCATGGGGTGAGAGGGATTGGGGACGTTCCTGTAGTCGCATTCGCTGGTGGAACTTTGACCGTGGAAAGTAATGTGGTGGTGCGCGGCAAGCTGGCGTCCGGGGAAAAGGTGACGGCAGTTTCCGCTCCGCTGGCCTGGCTTAAAAATTCGGGAGACCAATAATATGAATCGCTTCTTTTTACCTTTGCTTTTGTTGCCCGTGGCCTTTTGTGCCGAACAGAATCCCAGTCAGGATACGCCCGCTACTTTTGAACGCGCCGGGTACGAAAGCCCACTGCCAATTTTGGTGGAAGTAGGGACTTATCATAGTCACCTGTCCAACGGTCAAGGATACCTGCGTGGTGCCGATGCATCCATTTGGATTCGCAATAACCCCCGCTTCACTCCCGTGTTCCTGTTTAATTCGCAGACCAGACCGGAAGGCACCCAACAAAATTACGGCTTCTTCAGTTACGCCAACTGGACCAAAAAGTTTTACACCACCCAAGGGTTCAGCGTCACTCCCTTTGCCAAACAAGACAGTGCTTTGTTGTTTCCCCGGCAACGTTACGACGTGAAAGGCTTCTACAAACCGACATTCAATAAGCGGCTGGTGCTCTCTTCCGGCTTCACTTATTTCGATTTTCGCGGTCCCGTGAAAGGGCAAATCTATTCCGTGGGTTTCCTTTACTATCCCAACAAAATGGTGGTGGAAGGCAACTACAACATCAATCGGAACCAGCCCGGCAATCACCTGTCTTCATCAGCAAATATGTCCGCTCAATATGGCAAGGAAGGGAAGTACTGGTTGGGGGCAACCGTTGGCGGAGGCAAGGAAGTTTACAGCTATGTGGCAAAAACACCGTTAGAAGTGAACCTTACCGGATATTCAGCGCAAGTCTATTTCCGCAAGTGGCTTACCCGGCATACGGGCTTCGTCCTGGGGATGGAACACCAGAACAAGTTAGGCTTCTATTCGCGCATTGGAGGGTACGGGCGAATGTTCTTCGAGTTCTAAGGTCTGTACTAGTACCAAACCGGTACAAGTCCTATGGGAAATCGTTAATTCGAGTGGTTCCATGGGTAGAGTCTGAAAATGGAAATGAAAATGAAACGCGCGTGGGCTGCAAAATGCATTGCGGCCTGGTTAGTGGGTAGTGGAACAATGGTCTCTGCCACAGCTTTTAACTTCACTGATTTCAGTGCGGCGTCAGGTTTAAACCTGGTGTCTGACGCAGCGGTGGTGGGAAGCGCCTTGCGCCTGACGTCCTCTAACTATTCGCGGGTGGGCGGGGCTTGGCTGTCGAATCTGGTGAACGTTGGCGATGGTTTTACCGCGACATTTAGTTTTCAAATTACAGACCGGCATCAGATCCTGGACAACGGCACGATTCTTTCTGGAGCCGATGTTGCCAGTGGGGGCGATGGAATCGCTTTTGTCGTACAGAATTACTCCGTGGCGGCGCTTGGGCTGGCTAATAGCGGAATAGGCTACTACGGCATTCCTAACAGTTTAGCTGTTGAATTCGATACCTGGAAGAACCAGAAAGTTACCTATTGCGAGCCAAACAACAATCATATTGCAGTGCAGAGCTTGGGAACGGCAGCCAATCGACCAGAACACTGTGCCAGCACAGACCCTGCCGATCCTTTTGCCAATCCTAATTTAGGAATTTACACTCCTTCAGCCGATATGGCTAGTGGAGCAATTTATAAAGCTAAGATCGATTACAAGCCGGGTTCATTGAAGGTGTTTTTCATCGATATGAGTAATCCAGTGATGGACGTAAATGTGAATTTGCGCACCCTCCTGAGCCTCAAAAACGGTTCCGATGCCTTTATTGGGTTCACTTCATCCACTGGCGGAGCGTGGGAGAATCACGATTTAGTGTCGTTCACATTCTCAGATGTTCCAGAAGGGAACAAAGCAGCATTGCTGGGAACAGGACTGGCCATCCTCGGCGTGTGGCTGTACCGTCGACGTTCATAATACAAGTTTCGCCAAGAAGAGGCGAGAAGCTGCGAGGGGATGGTTGGGCAATCACCCCTCGCGATTTTTTGTTTCGCGATTTTTTATTTAATGTCCAGCGGATTGAATGTTAACCAGATCTTCACGGCGCGCCGCTGCCGGGTCTGCCTTGTGGATCTGCGGTGCCCGCCAAAAATCAATCAGACTTGTCATATGCACGCAGGAAACGGTGCACATAGGCGCACAGGCTTTTTCCGTAAGAAATTCCCGACGAATGTCGTCATGCGTGTAATCGGCAATGGGCTTGCCAGGGTATCCACGTTGCTGCGAACAATAGTGGACCAAGCCTTCCTCACAGACATAAATATAGCGGGCACCAGCACGGCAACGCCATTCGCTAGTCTTACCGTCCACAATCTTGTCCTGGAAACCTGAGAAATGGGCAAAGTTCCGCTGTGACAGCTTCTTTATGTCGTGATAAATCGACTTTTCCCGCTGTCCCAGTGGTTTCAATTGACCCGAACCATCGTGAATGATGCCAACCGTAGTGCTGAATCCCAAACTGAGAGCCCGCCTGGCTACCGTCATGGCGTCTTCCGGATCTTTCACTCCACCACCTAGAACGGAGTTGATGTTGACATGAAACAGGGCATGGTCAGCCAGCATCTGTAGCTTCTTATCCAACACCTTCAGGCTTTTCTTCGAAACATCATCCGGCTGAACGTTGTCGATAGAGATTTGTAGATGATCCAGGCCCGCTTTATTCAGATCTTGAATACGATCTGGCATCAGCAAATATCCATTAGTAATTAAACCTGCCAAACGACCGTGGTGGCGGATGCGGGCGATGATCTTATCCAAATCTGGATGCAACAGCGGTTCCCCACCACTGATCATGATCAGCGTGGCACCCAGACGATGCAAATGGTCGACGCGCTCCAGCACAATGTCAATATCAACTGGCTTGGAAAAATCGTCGAATTCGTTGCAATAGGTGCACGCCAAATTGCAGCGTCGCATGGGAATCAAGTGAGCTTGGACAATATGATTGGTGTCCAAAAGCCCATGTGCAATGAAGCGCAGTTCCCGAGCGCGCCGACTGAGCGCAACCCAATTGCGCCGTATCCTGAGGGACATATCGGGCATATTTATGAACTACCATTTAAGCACACCAAACCGCCCAGGGGAACACAAACCAGACCGAACAGCGCGATTTCCGACCCCAACGGTTCCTCAGCCTACTTCTTTGGAGGCAATGGTGGAGCTTTTTGTGGGGCCGCAGCAGGTTCCACCACATCGCCAAAGGTGATTTTGGTGTCGCTCTTAAACTGCTTATAGTCTTCATAACGCACGGTCATCTTGATGCGCACGGAATTATCTTTAAAGTTCAAAGTGTCGGTGGCTGTAGTGAAAGTGGGAAACCAATACTTGCCGTCAATCTGTTCGCGAAAGGTCTCAAACTTTGGGAATTGGTTGTTCTCGCTTTTCACAATACCTGTTGCTCGGCCATAAGATTTCACAATTTGCAGATCGCGATCATCCACCCACACCGTTCCTTGAAAATAACGCTTCCCTTTTTCCATCTTCTTTGGCTTTACAGAGAAGCTGAAGCAGGAAATTTCGTCCAACGTTTCCCGCCCAATGTAGCGAACCAGATATTGGTCAATGTCTTTACTGGTCAGAACAAAAGGTTGCACACTGCGCAGATCCTGTTCGTCTTCAGGAGTCAATAGGATTTCTTTCAACGTGTTTGCAGGGGCCCGAACCACTTTTTCCGTGCGCTTGCCATTGGCAGAGAAAATGATATCGCTGACAATTTCATACTTCCCACCGGGCTGCCCACCGTTGCCCAATTCCTGGATCTTCACACTCTGGCGATAAGTGTAAACTTCCCTGGCCAGGGCGAACTCTGCTTCTTTGGCCGCAAACTTCTGGATAACCTGTTGTGCTTCGGCTTCGGTAAGTTCCGGCTTATCGGCTCCCAACAGGGCCACCGGGGCAGACATCAGCAGGGTGAATATGAAATTGCGCATAGTTACTCCTTTGTTCGATGCGGGGAACCCCGTTCTGGTTACCAGCCCTTAAACCAACCCTTTGGCAATCGTAATCTTTTGCAGATTGGAGGTGCCTTCATATATCCTGCCGATCTTTGCGTCCCGGTACAGTTTCTCCACCGGGTAATCCTTGGTAAAGCCCACACCACCAAACACTTCTATCGCCTGCGACGCCACTTCTTCAGCAATAGTGGAAGCATACAGCTTGGCCATGGCCGCTTCAATCACAAACGGTTTGCCCCATTCTCGCAACCGAGCCGCGTTGTAAACCATCAGCCGAGCTGCTTCAATCTTGGTAGCCATTTCCGCCAATTGAAATTGAATGCCCTGGTGCTCCTGCAAATATTTGCCGAACTGCTTACGCTGTTTTGTGTAAGCCAGCGCATGGTTAAAAGCTCCTTGAGCCAAACCAACCATCTGCCCGCCAATGGCAATGCGACCCTCATTCAACGTTTCAATTGCGATCTTATAGCCCTTGCCTACTTCACCTAAAACATTCGCTTTGGGAACGCGGCAATTATCGAACAAAAGTTCACAAGTGGAAGATGCCCGAATGCCCAATTTGTCTTCCTTCTTGCCCACTGTGAAGCCCGCGAAATTACGTTCCACCAACAAGCAGGTGATTCCTTTGTAGCCCGCCTCAGGGTTGGCGTTGGCGAACACCAGGTACAATCCTGCCTCGGCTGCATTGGTGATCCACAGCTTGCGTCCATTCAAAACGTAGCCATCCCCGTCTTCCACTGCATTCGTCGTCAATGCAAACGCATCGGAACCGGAACCAGCTTCAGACAGGGCGTAAGCTCCCAAATACTCAGCAGCCAATTTCGGCAGCAAGCGGGCCTTTTGTTCCGCATTGCCCCAACGCAGCATGGCGTTGATCACCAGCGTATTCTGCACATCCACTACCACTGCCACCGCCGGATCCACTGCAGCGATTTCTTCAATGGCCAGAACGCTCTGAAAAAATGAACCACCCTGGCCCCCATATTCTTCAGGGATTTCCACTGCCAGCAATCCCAAATCGAACAGTTGCCGCAACAGCTTTTTGTCTAAAAGCGAAGTCTCATCCATCTGGCGAACCAGCGGCGTAATCTGTTCTTTGGCGAATTTACGCACTGTGGAACGGAACATCTGTTCTTCATCGGTCAGCCAGGTAAGTGGGCGCGTGGGCTGTTCCAGGACGGCTTCAGTGGACATAATATTTAGTCTACCTGCCTTCGTACGCTGATACTACTTGCGCCGATGGCCCATCCAGCATCAACTTTCCGTGATCCAACCACAAAGCTCGATCACACAATTGTTGAATGGTTAGCCCGCTATGGGAAACGCAAAGTATGGTTTTACCGCGCTTCTTAATCTCATAAATCTTTTCAATGCACTTGTTCTGAAAACACTGATCCCCCACGGCCAACACCTCATCAATGATCAGGATATCGGGATCCATGTTCACGGCTACAGAAAAGCCCAGACGCAATTTCATGCCGCTGGAATAGGTCCGCAGTGGTTCTTCCAGGAACTCTTTCATTTCAGAAAAATCCACGATGGAATCGTAAAGTTGGTAGGCTTGCCGACGTGAAAATCCCAACAGGGAAGCGTTCAGAATCACATTTTCCCGCCCCGTTAAATCCTGATGAAAGCCTGCCCCCAACTCAAGTAGTGCGGCCACCCGGCCGTTCACTACCACGGTCCCTTTGGATGGTGGGGCAAGCCTGGTGATCAGGCTCAATAGCGTGCTTTTCCCCGCTCCATTGGCTCCAATGACGCCCACACATTCCCCGTCGCCAATGTGGAAATTAACGTCTTTCAGGGCGAAAAATGGGTTTTTCTCTTCCCCGCCAAACAAGTCAGCGACATATTGTCGCAACAATAATTGTCCAGCACTACGATGGAACGATTTGGAAACGTGATTGAATTCGATGACGTTCATCTGGTTACAAATAGTCGAAAAAGCGCGATTTCAAGCGGCGGAATACAAACCAGC
>JAYWBH010000167.1:0-2220 GCA_043781815.1 Bryobacterales bacterium
AAGAACTGGGTCAGCCTGAACTTACCCTTTAATCATGATGTGAAACGGAGGCAGAGCAAGCTGGCACTATTCCTAGTTTTCTGCAGATTTGAAATCAATGGCAAAAGGTTATTAGTTTGAATAAGTTATGGCTTAGTTTAACATCCGACTGCGAGCGAACCCCCAGGTAACAGGTGGCGAGGCAAGTCGAAATCTGCGAGCGCGAACAAAGCGATATTCTCGATATAAAAGTCAAAACTCGCCTAAAGAGCTGTAAAACTGTACTTTTTTGCATCCCCGTACAAACACGAAAATTGTGCCACTCGGCTCTGCCTCCTTATTGGTGAGTCGAAAAGGTGTAAGTTCAGGCTGACCGGGTTTTCCGGGGTTTTCCGACCGGGTTTTCCCTTTTTGGTGAGTCGAAAAGGTGTAAGTTCAGGCTGACCCAGTATTTTCAGTATTTTAACATCATTGGCAACGGCAGCACGTTCCGCATCTGCCGTACTTGCAGGGCTGGTGGTTTGGACGCACCGAGTAAGTCCTTAGTTCATAAGTTGTTAGAAAAAGCCCGGTGCTGGTCCTGTTTTGGGGGCTTGCGCCCTGCTTCGCTTTTCGGTTTCGTTTTCAACCCTACCAGGGGGCTCGATGAAAGTTCCCCGCGATACCTCGCAAGACGCGGCTTCGCAAACCGGGCAATGGTACTTTCACAGTTGGCTTAGTCCGTATCCACAAACCGGTATAAGTCGAACTAAACAAATGTTTATCCCAGGGTTAAGCCAATTTGATTACTACCTTTAGGCGGTAGTAATTTGATCGACTTGAGAGTATTGTCCATTTAGGCACAGCCACCATGAATACACAACACCTCCACCGATTGGTTAATGGATGCCGAAGCAGTATGGCCTTTGCCATTGGCACTCTCGCTTTCTTCGGGCCATGGACTGTAGCCGCTGCCCCGCCGTCTTTGACTAAGACATTCGCTGTCGGGTCAATGCTGGTGACTGAGACAACTACGCTGACGTTCGATATCAACCTTGGTTTTGGAAATAACCTTACAGGGGTGAACTTCACCGATCCGTTGCCCGCCGGTCTTGTGGTCGCAACGCCAAACGGACTTGTCGGCGGATGCGGTGGAACGGTAACTGCCGTGGCGGGTTCAAACACGATTACTCTCACGAGCGGAACGGTCTTTACTGCTTGTCAATTCAAGGTTAACGTGACGGGAACAACTCCAGGAGTGAAGAACAATATCACATCCACGGTAACGTCCAACGAAAATGCTCCTGGAGCTTCAGCCACCGCAAGCATCAACGTGATCATGCCCAGCCCACCCAATTTTACGAAGAAATTCGGGGTACCGGCGATTCCAGTGAATGGAAACACCACCCTAACATTCGATATCTTCGCTGGCCTGGGCATAAACCTCACCGGCGTGAGTTTTACTGACACCTTGCCCGCTGGTCTTGTAGTGGCAACGCCAAACGGATCATCTGGTACGTGCGGCGGTACGGTAACCGCGGTTGGAGGTTCAAACACGATTACTCTAACGAACGGAGCACCCATCACCGCTTGCCAATTCAAGGTTGACGTGACAGGAACCGCGCCAGGAGTGAAGAACAACGTAACTTCCCCCATAACGTCTATCCAAAGCGGACCTGGGGGCCAAGCCACTGCCAACATTCTGGTGGTTTCGCCACCGATCATCACAAAGGCATTCGGCGCACCGCGTGTTTCGGTCGGCGGTACAACGTCTTTGACTCTCACCATAAATAACCCGAACGGGCTACTCTTGGTTGCTCTTAATGTCAGCGATGTCTTGCCAACAGGATTAGTGGTTGCTACTCCCAATGGATTGAGCAACACGTGCGGAGGAACAGTCACGGCGGCGGCGGGCTCGAGTTCCATTGTGCTCGGCGGCCCTCCTGGCTCATTGGTTGGCAACGGAACGTGTGCCATAACGGTGAATGTTCAGGGAGTAACAAGTGGAATCAGGAACAACGTAACCTCGAATGTAACAGCCTTCTCAACGGACACCGGGCTGCAGTTGACTGGTAGTCCAGCGAGCGCAACTTTGGCAGTGGCGGACCCGCCTTCCATCAGCAAGGTCTTCGGGTCGCCCGCATTTCCAATCAACTCAAACACCAGCCTTACTTTCACGCTCGCCAATCCCAATACGATTCCTCTCACAAGTGCGTCTTTTACTGATGCGCTGCCAGCCGGATTGGTTGTAGCCAACCCTGT
>JAYWBH010000168.1:0-6961 GCA_043781815.1 Bryobacterales bacterium
CACCGTTACCAATGGGGATGGCTACTTCATCACTCCGCCAATCGCGATTGGTAAATACAAGGTGCGAGTGGAATCGGCAGGCATGAAAGCCTGGGAAGAGGAGCTGCTACTGGAAACCGGAAAGTCTGTTGAAGTTAGCCCGCAGATGGTTCCTGGCCAACTGACCGAGACCATCCAAGTGACTGCCAGCATCCCTTTGGTCACTACAACCGACCCTACCGATGCCACGACTTTGGACAGCCAACGCATCCGTGAGTTGCCTATCAACGGTCGTGACCTGAACACTCTTCTGGCTGACGTAACGCCGGGCGTGGAACAGGTGATTGATGTCAACGGTGGCATTCGCACTGGCGGCTTAATGGTTTATTCCACCAGCTTCACGCAAGACGGTGCGTCTTCCAACAATCGTGAATTTGGTGGGTCCATGAATTTGCAGGGCCTTGAATCAATCGGTGAGGTTCGGGTGGAAACCAGCACTTCATCCGCCAAGTTCAATGCCCCTACCAATGTGACTGTTTCCACAAAAAGCGGAGGCAACCGTATACATTTTGGTGCGCATGAAACTGCTCGTAACAATGCCTTTGGTGTAGCTCGGGCTCGTCAGGATATAAGCTTCACGTCAGTTCCTTATCATGTCCCAAAATTGATTCGCAATGAATTCGGTGGATTCATCAGTGGTCCGGTAATCATCCCGAAATTGTATAGCGGCAAGAACAAAACTTTCTTCCTGTTTTCACGCGAAGATGTGCAACTGCGCCAGGGCATAACTCGCGATTACGCGGTTCCTACCGCCGCCATGCGCAACGGTGACTTCAGCCAGTTGCGCGATTCCACTGATCGTTTCCTACAACTCTATGACCCTCTCACCACAAGGCGCGGCATTGTAGGTAACCGTGAAGTGGCTGTGCGCGATCCATTCATCAACAATCAGATTCCCGCGAACCGGATTAGTCCTCTTGCCAAAGCAATTTGGGCTATCACGCCACTGCCCAGCGATGTTACTAACCCGGTAATCACAACAAACTTGAAAACAGCAGTTCCAACGAATGGCAGTCCCAACTTGAGTGACAATCCCACCACCATCAAGATAGATCATCGCTTCACAGAAAAGGATAATGTTTTCGTGAAGGCCAATGGAGGCCGTCGTAAAGCGTTGTTCCTGGGAACGGCAACGGGCACTGGCGCACCCACGTTAAACAGGGAAGCGAACACCACGTTCCTTCCCATGCAAGCCATCGCTGCCGCTGTTAGTTGGACCCACATGTTCTCACCCCGCCTCAATGTGGAATCTTTGGCATCGCACACTTGGCAGAGCACAAAGACTATCACCGGCCCACCTGACGCGCAAACGGATTTCTCTAAGTCCTTCGGTCTGCCCAATCCATACGGAGAAATTGGCTTTCCCAATATTACCGGACTTGGTAATTTCATGACTTACACGGAAGGAGACAATCGTCGAGCACTTACAAGTCGCATTCTGAATGTGCAACAGAACTTCACCTTCACCCTTAGCGGTAAGCATGATTTCCAATTCGGTTGGGCCTACTTTTCAGAAGTACAGCATCTGCTACCAGATCAAGGAGCAATTTCCGGTACGGCTGCTTTCAATAGCCTGGCTACAGCTCTGGAAAGTGGGACATTGGGTTCAGCTACCAACCCTGCCGCCGTTCCGCAAACTGGTTACGACGCGGCTAACTTCTATTTAGGTTACGCATCCACTTACACAGTCGGTTTAAAGCGAAGTTACTTACGCTTACACGATAGCAACACGGGTTTGTATCTACAAGATAATTTCAAGGTGAACAAGAGGTTCACTGTTTACCCAGGTGTACGTTGGGATGTTAACCCGGCCATTGCCGAAGACAACAATCAATTGAACGGGTTTGACAAGCAGACCCATTCCATTCTTTTGCCGCAGCCGTTGGATTACTATTACAAGCTTGGTGTAACTACTCCTCAAATTGTCGGGCTGTATCAAGGGGTTGGCGTTACATTCAAAAGTGCCGCAGAATTAAATAAACCAGCCAACCCATTTCCTTCAAATTATTTCGACATCGGTCCTCGTCTGGGTTTTGCGTATCGGGCGTTTGAAGGTCCCAAGACGATGGTCATCCGGGGTGGCTATGGCATGTATATTTCCGCCATTCCGATGCGCACACTGCTAGCTCAATTTTCCAGTATGCTGCCTTTTCGCGGCACATTCACCAGTAGCCTTAATTCAGCAGCTCAAAGCCCTGATGGCATTTCAAACTACTTATTGCGCAATATTCCCCCAGTAAGAGCGGGGGAAAACAGCAGCAATGTGATCGATCTTAACAATCCTGTTTCGGTGGGACGAGGCCAACCAGTTGTCGGAATTGATCCCAACTTTCCCAATCTCAGGATTCATGAATGGAACTTGATGCTGGAAAAGCAGGTGAAGAATTCCATGGTGTTTCGCATTCGCTATAACGGCAAGTATGGCGTCAATGCTGATCAAATCAACAATATTAACGCCCTGCCCACCAACTACGTCCGCTACATTACTTCACTGGCACCGTTACCTTCAGGAACATTTTCCACTGTTACTGGCCGCCCTTACGATCAGAACGCCTATACCAACGTGAACTTCATTTCCAAGACAGGGAAGATAAGTACCAACACCTTTACTCTTGAAACAGAGCGTCGATTCAGTAAGGGTCTGGGCTATCAGTTGTTCTATACACTAACTAACGCCGTCCGCATTGCGGGCAATTCCTTCCGCGATAGCCCAGGAACCCTGCCTACACAGTTTCTACCGGGTGCGGTTCCAACTGATCCGGAGGAACTGAATCGGTTCTTAAACAAGGTCCGTGATCCTGCCATTCCCAAGCATCGCATTCGTTGGAATTTCAGCTATCAAGTGCCGCTAGGCAAGGGTCGTCATTTTTTAAATAACAATAATAAATTGGTGAACGGGGTTCTGGGTGGCTGGCAACTATCCGGCATTGGAACAGTGGTCAGTTCCTGGTTCGCAATTTCCACGGCCAACTGGGGAACTCTCAGCCCGTTGGAAGTGTATCGAACAAAATATCCTATTCTAGATTGCCGCAGCACTGCTGCTGGTGCTACCAATGCCAATGAAGAGCGCTGCTATTCCGGCTATCTTTTCTACAACGGCTACATTTCCCAGCGTCAGATCAACAGTAAAAATGCCGCCGGTCTGCGCAACGGAGTGTACGGTTTACCAGCCGATTACAAAGCCTTTGAAGTGCCTATCAACCCCTGGCCTGTGGGCGGTTTGGCTACCGATCCGGGCAACGCTCAATACGATACGAACAACGTAAATATCCGATTGACCAATGGCAGCCTACAGCAGGTTACCTACGATACAGGCCTGCACCCGTATCGCAATCAGTTCCGGCTTGGACCCATGAACTGGAACCAGGATGCGTCCATGCAGAAGACGTTCAGTGTCACCGAACGGCTGAAAATCCGTGGCACTTTTGATCTGTTCAATGTGTTCAACACGCAAGGATTAAACGTACCCGCCGCAGATGGCATTTCCAGTCAGCAAAATTCCTACGGAGGATTTGGATTCAAACCAAGACAGGTGCAGTTATCTATGCGTTTGGATTGGTAGCTACTTTCTATATACAGGGCAGGCTTCCGCAGCCCTGTCACTTACCGCTATCCTATTCGGTGGACTATGATTCGTTCCACTTTACTTTTCCTTTGCGCCATCGCACTCGGCCAATCTCAAGACCTGGAATCTCTTCGCCGTGGCTTCGCTCAGCCGCCTGCCGATGCACGCATTATGATGCGCTGGTGGTGGTATGGCGCTGGCGTCGCTAAGCCCGAACTGGAAGCAGAGATGCACAAGATGAAGGAAGGCGGCATCGGCGGCTTTGAAATTCAACCCGTCTACCCGCTGGAACTTGACGACCCCGGCAAGAACTTTCGCAACCTGCCTTACCTTTCCAATGACTATCTTGACGCTCTGCGTTTCACCTCCGAAAAAGCACGTGAACTGGGTCTGCGCATGGACATCACGTTGGGCAGCGGCTGGCCCTTTGGCGGTCCTCACATCGGAGTTACAGAAGCGGCTGGTCGTTTGCGTTGTGATCGCGTGGCTGTTCCCACTAAACAGAATTCCTTGCCCATGCCTGCAATTTCCAATGGTGAAAAACTACTGGCAATCTTTCTGGCTAAAGGTGATGAAAAACGTTTTGAGCCAACAGGCATTACCCGAATTAATACGATTGAACATGGCCGTTTGCAACTACCGCCATCCATCACAGGGCAGCACGTGGTTTTGTTTTTCATCGCCAGCCGCACTGGGCAACAAGTGAAGCGTCCTGCCCTTGGTGCGGAAGGATTTGTACTGGATCATTACAGTCGAGCAGCCATTGATCGTCACTTGAAAGTAGTCGGCGAGCCCTTATTAAAAGCCTTTGGAGCAAATCCACCTTACGCCGTTTTCAGTGACAGTCTTGAAGTCTACAACTCAGATTGGACCGACGATTTACCTCAGGAATTTCAGCGACGTCGTGGTTACGACATTATCCCCTACCTGCCCGCACTGATCGGCGATATGGGTTTGAAGACGGCGGACGTCCGCCACGATTGGGGACTTACGCTAAGCGAGCTGTGTGAAGAAAGGTACTTGAAACCAATTCGCGATTGGGCTGCAAGCCACAACACAAAGTTCCGGTCACAGACATACGGCGTTCCGCCAGTTACTCTTTCCAGTAACAATCTGGTGGATCTGCCTGAAGGGGAAGGGGCATCTTGGCGCAAGTTCACCAGCACACGTTGGGCTACTTCCGCCAGCCATCTTTACGGCAGACAGGTGACGTCGTCAGAGACCTGGACATGGCTCCATTCTCCTGTCTTCCGTGCCACTCCTTTAGATATGAAGGCTGAAGCTGACATGCACTTTCTGCAAGGAGTGAACCAGTTGATTGGGCATGGTTGGCCTTACTCGCCTGCCATGGCGGGTGAACCGGGCTGGCGCTTTTACGCCGCTGCTGTATTCAACCATCACAACCCCTGGTGGTTGGTGATGCCCGATGTTACTCAGTACTTACAAAGGATCAGCTACTTACTACGCCAAGGAAAACCAGCGAATGACGTGGCCTTGTATCTGCCAACAGCCGACGCCTTTTCGCGCTTCGTTATCGGCAAGACTTCAGTGGACAAATCCATGGATGAGTTATACGACGAAAAGCTAATCCCAAGCATCCTGGATGCCGGTTATAACTTCGATCTGATTGACGATGCAGCAATTCAGAACTTGGGAATCAGTCACCCGGTACTGTTCCTGCCAAAGCTCACCCGCATGCCTCCTGCTACGTCCAGGAAGCTGGAAGAGTTCAAGAACAAGGGCGGAAAAGTGGTCACCGATACAGACCAGTTGACCAAGGCGTTGCAACCCGATTTCGCTACAGCCAATGACGCAATCGGCTTCATACATCGTAAGCTGGATAACTCCGATATCTACTTCACAGCCAACACTTCCAACAAGCCTGTAGATGCAACCGTACGCATACGGACTAAAGCTACCAGCGCTGAATGGTGGGATGCGGCAACCGGAAAAGTAGCCGGAGCTGACCTCAAATCTGGGAGCATCATCATGCATTTGGAACCCTATGAATCGCGAGTTTTAGTTCTTTTTACAAGCACCGCGCGACCCGTGGAATCGATTCGAACCAGTGCCAAACTGGACATCGCCACGGGATGGAAAGTAAGTTTCCCGGCAGCGAATCACGTAGTGGCAATGAATCAACTGCGTAGTTGGACAAGTGATGAACAGACCCGCTATTTTTCCGGCCAAGCCACTTATGAAAAGACGGTAGTCGTGCCGGAGGCTATGGCGAAATCGCGTCTTTTTCTGGATTTTGGTCATGGCAAGCCCTTTACCGACCCTAGCAGCGCTATGGGATTCAAGGTGGATTTTGAAAGTCCAGTCCGTGAAGCTGCTGTCGTTTTCATAAATGATAAACGTGCAGGTGCCGTGTGGAAGGCACCGTTTGAAGTGGAAGTAACTGGCTTCATCACAGCAGGAAACAATCAAGTACGAATTGTCGTAGCGAATCTGGCGATTAACGGAATGGCTGGCCAAAAAATGCCCGACTACAAACTTTTGAACTTACGTTTCGGCGAACGCTTTCAGCCGCAGGACCTGAAAAATCTGGAGCCGCTGCCATCGGGAATATTGGGCAGTGTAAGTCTGGAGTCGCGGTAGACTTAGATACCATGCGATCCCTTATAACTGTTGCCTTCCTTTCCGTATCTTTATTCGCCGCCACCCCTGAGGCGGAGATTAATGCTGCCGATCAAGCCTGGGCCACCGCCGTTAAGTCCAGAAACATTTCGTCGCTAGAGAAGATTTTCACCACAGAACTAATCTACGGACACGCATCAGGGGCAATTGAAACTAAGCAAAAGTATTTGGATCGATTAAAAACAGGCAAGCAACGTTATGATAGTTTGACCATTGAATCGACTAAGATTGTTGTGTACGGAACATCCGCCATGTCGCATTCCATAACGCGAGCAACTGGGGTCAACGATTCTGGCCCGTTCAATGATCATCTGATGATGATGCACTTTTGGGTTAAACAAGAAGGTGCCTGGCGTTTGGCAGGTCATCAGACAGCCAAGATCCAATAGACGACGTCAACAAAGTTGGTATTGGGGCCCTTTGTGGGAGGGGTGTTGCGGGAGACATTGGAAGTTCATGAGCCGTTGCTGGTCAACGCTCTGGGGCACTCGGCCGGAGCGGTAATTTTTGCTATCTTTTTATACTTGCTGCTACGAGATCGTGGTGGCGCAAGGCTCACCGATAGCAAGCGCGCCATTGCCGCAACAGCCTTGGCCCTCACCTGGAGCCTGTCTTCCCTGGCATTAATGTTAGGGAACAATGCGTTCCTCATTGCCATTTCCAGCTCCGCACTTAGCCTGCTTCCTGCAGTGCTATTGGACGTTTCTCTTGTTGGTA
>JAYWBH010000169.1:0-6958 GCA_043781815.1 Bryobacterales bacterium
GGACTCATTCAACCTAACATCCAACTCCGGAACACTCGGTCAAAACCGGACATTCTTACTTTGCTGGGATTAGGACATTTCTACTTTGCCTTGACAGCCAAGGCTTTCCAAGCCAGTGAAAACTCTTCCTCGGTATGTAACTCGCTGCGAGGTCAATGCCTTAATTTCTACAACCCCAATCAGCGCCCATCCTAAAAGCCTTGTATAGTCAGACGACGTCCATGGCAACTCAGCAATGGACCACATGCCTTCGGTCCAGACATCTTCGCATCTCTCAAGAATGAGTTGCATTGATTGAATAGGGAACTGGAGGGACTGCGGATCGCATCCTTCTAGCAAACTGGCCGAACTGATATCCATTGGCGCTTGTAGTTTGCCCTCCGTCTCCAATTCGTTTGATGACACAAACGGTTCCTCGAGTTCCTGATCATCCAGGGCTGTGGCTATTTGACTTTCCTTATTTATATCTATTTCAAAATTGTATTGGCCCGAGGTTAGCCCGAATACTCCTCCGCCGTGTGAGATGAAGGTCTCTGGACTGCCGACCATGATGGAGTATAAAGTGGATTCGAGGTGTCTTTCGAGAGGATATGAAACTCGTAAACATTCTTTGATCTCCCTCGTGTGCATCGGCATTCCTTGCATTTCAACGATGGCGAGAATCCGACCTTTGATTGTCAAACCTTGGCGAACTATGCTTTGTCGGCTACCGAATGAAGTATCCAACAGGAGGCCCAGATTTTGGCGACTCTCCGCCTTATATGGATGAGCTGGATTCAGCGCTTCATCGCAACTGATCTCCTCTAGAGTCTCAAGCCGGTTGCAACTAGTTGCACGTTGAAGCGAAATTTGTCTTAGTTTCTTTGATCGTCTCAAAAGGCTTATAGCCTGGCGTTCGATCTGGCGAATTCGTTCACGCGTCACACCACGCCGCTTTCCAATTTCTTCTAGAGTATGCTCTACTCCGCCATCAATAAGGCCAAATCGAAGCAAGAGCACATCCCGCTGGATCGGTGACAACCTTTCCTCAACCGCAGCGATAATCAATCTTCGATCAGCAATACCTTCTGAAGAAAGAGTATCTGGGGCGACCGATAAGACGCGCTCCAACAGACAGCGCCGGTATCCAGGCTTCGGAGAGTCTAGGCGAATTGGTACTGCACCTACCTCAAGAAGTTTTAGACATTCTTTGACGTTATGCCCCATGCTACTTATAAGCCAACGTAGGGGTTTGGGTTCTCCCACTTCTTTCATTTGATCCAATAATTGTTGCCGGAGTTCTTGCTGTTTTTCGTAAGCGTGAACAGGCAACCGTATTAGCCGACCATTGTTGGCCAGAGATCGTGTAACATGTTGCCACATCCACACGGTTGCGAATAATGCGAACCTTCCGTGCTCAATGTAGTTATACTTCTCAGCCGCTTCCACGAGGCCCAAGGCCGCCTCTTGAACGAGGTCCGAATATTCGATTCCTCTGTTGACGTATCCAAGCGCGATTCGGAGGCTGTATCGCAAGTAACCCTCGATAAGAATCCCTCTCGCTTTGATTGCCCGATTCTCCATTGAGGATTTGATAGATGCGCAGTCCACTTTCAGCAAGTATGCGCGCGCTGACTGAACTGTTGGATTGGTATCACTTTCGTTTAGAGATTTGGACCAGAATCGCAGAAATTCTAGTGGAAGCATCGAAAGGCATTGAGCTACTTCGACCGCGAATCGTTTTGCCGATAGTTGATCTTTGTCATCGTCAGCACTTGAGTTGAAGCACCGAAGAAGCTTGCTTAGTCGAAACTTAAAGATCCCTTCTCGGGCGTCAATGGACTCGGAAATCAGTTCGCTCCAGGCAGGGATATTGGACAAATTGAAATCAGGATTATCCAGGCTTCCGTATGCTCGAAGGCTGCGTGTATAAACTGTTACGAGGTTAGCCGCCGAAATTGTGCAAGGTTTTCCTGCGCATTCCCCTTCATCGGTATCCTCAATTACTTCCATGCAAGAGATCATGGCGGCGAGCCAGAATTCCTGGTCTTGACTCGCCACTACTGGGCGGCTCTTGATGCTCTCAATTAAATACGAATATGGATCGGAAGATGCTCGATGCATTTGAGGTTTCAATAAATCAGCGGCCAAACGTGTAATCTTGATAGCTCAGAATTTACATTATAGGCTCAATGCGGAACAATTAGGCTCTTCGTTTCCTCCGTTTCCAGGGGGCCGGTCGGAATTGGACAAAAACCTCTGGCACCAAGCTTTCACATACCCACATCGAGTATAAAGCACTTAACTGAAGAAGCAACAACCCATGAGCGTCCTCCTACGTCGTCTTGAGTTACTCACCAGTCACCTAAAGCAGGGCTATCGTCAAAGAGTTGGCTTCATCAATAAACATTTCAGCCAGAACTGTTTTAAGTCGATGAAAATTAGTTTCGCTGGCCGCTTGGCAGGCGGGTCCATCCGTGGGCAATTGATCGCCGCAGAAAATCTTAGACAACTCAAGGAAGACAAGTCCCTGTTTTTCCGAACTACGCAAATCAACCCGCAGCCAAAAGCGATATCATTAAAACCATGACGACTGTGCGAATCACCGAGGCCGAACTAGCTCGCGACGTTCGCGCCGTGCTGGCTGAAGTGCAGATGGGTCGTGAAGTTATCATTGAACAGGAAGATCACCAGCCAGTCGCTATTATTCGTTCACCGCATCGTAGTGGCCGCCCTATTACCGAAATCCTGCGTGAAGCCAAGCAGCGCAATTCAACGGTGACTCTGGATGAAGAATTTGGCAAGGATCTCGATGAGATCATCGCCAGCCACGAGAAACCATGGACTCCACCCTGCTGGGATTAGTTTTGGATTCAAGCGCCGTCATCGTGGCGGAGCGCAGAAAGCAACCGGTCACCGAAATGATTGAAGCAATCTTGTTAGCCCACGGTCCGCTGGAACTTTCGCTTTCCCCTGCGACCGTCGTCGAACTCGTACACGGGATCTACCGCGCGCGGTCACCAGAAGTGGCGAACCGTAGGCGTGAGTACATAGAGGAATTAGTGAGCTTGATTCCCGTACATCCGGTGACGAATCAAACCGGCTGGATTGTTGGAAAAATTGAAGGACAAGAGGCTGCCAAAGGAAACGTGCTGCCATTTAACGATTTGATGATCGCCGCAAGCGCCATCGAACAAGGGTATGGAGTGCTCACCGGAAACCTTCGGCATTTTGGAATGGTTCCAGGTCTGAAAGTTGTTCCGATCTAGCTAACGCTTCCACCAAGGGTCAATAGGGTCAGACTACTGGCACTGAGCTTTCAGCCGATTCGAAATTCTTTTCGCGGGCCGATTGGCAGGCGTATCCATCCATCGGCAATCGATCAAACGCCGCATGAAGACATGTAAGTCACTTCGCTTGATCGAAAGACGTAGCTTCCGGCTTCTCGCAGACACTTTCCAAGGTTGCAAGTTCACGAACGCACAAACGGAGGCTTGCGGGGAAGTGGTATCGCCCACTTCAACATAGCTGCCGTTGACAGCCGTATTGACCGCTGCAACAATCTCGGGGATATGCAAACGCACAAGGTGCCAAGGGGAGTTGCCGAGCACCACAACGGCTATCTTCCGGCCTGACAGGTTCTGCTGGTAGCGAAGGTTCTTATCTGCGGTAAGAAACACCTTGAAACCGGCTTCTTCGGCTGCCCCCAGCCGCGCTCTTCCGCTGTAGCGATAACGTACCCTTCGAAATAACGGGCTAGGCCGTAGGGAGCACTCTTATCAAAGAGTATGCGCATTTGCCATACGCGCCGGATCAAACGACACCGGAGGTGGTGCCGCACTCTTCGCCGCAAAACCCAAGACAGCCTGAATTTGATCACGAGTCACACCGTAATTCTCGATGATTTCCTCAATGCTGGAGCCATATTCAAGATTTTCGAAGATGACGGAAACGGGCATCCGCGTATCGAGTAAAACCCACGCGCCACTCACCCGGCCCGGAACACTCTCCACGGCGGGACATTGTGACCAATCAAGCAAAGCTGCTGCCATGGCGTGAGGCCTCCTTCCTTGTTCCACAATACCGGATTATGAGTGTTCTGTCACTACTCACCAGGAGCGCAGAATCCCGAAACTTACCCTTAACAGAATGGCTCAGCACGCGTCACTCTAGCGACAGCTTCTTTACTTTTTGCACCGAAGGCGGTGGTGAGAGTGGCGCAAAAACAACATGCCACTGCGAGACGGGAAAAATTATAATTCATAAAATGGCTCCTAAGGTTCTAACGGCTGGCAAATGACTCTGCGTTAGAGGTTGCAAGCATCTACCGTTAACCGCTAGCAAGAAACTGGAATTTGCGTGGAGGTCGCCAAAAGGGGACACGCTGGGCTGGCCACTCGCTGATGGCTATTGTTCAGATGGGGGAGAATTCGGTGGCTTGGGCCAGACCAGCATTTCCCCCTTTGGCTTACCGTTACCCGTTAACCGTACTCACGCACAGAGCGCGCCCCACCAGCTTGTCCCCCTTTGGCTCCGTTTGGCTTACCATTACCCGTTAACCGTCATTTCTTCACACTTGATATACTTACATCTAGAGCGCGCCCCTGCCGCGAAGCTGGTGGCCTCAACGGGATAAGTATCGATTATGGCTACAGTTATAGACAATCCAGAGCTTTTGGAAGAGACCCAGGCAGGTAATTATTTTGTTTCCAATTATCCGCCTTACTCGCTATGGTCTGAGGACCGTACCGCAGAAGCTTACGCGGCACTGAACCGCCCGCCGACCCGGCAAAGTCCTCTGGGCATTTACATTCATATCCCTTTTTGCCGCAAGCGTTGCCATTTTTGTTACTTCAAGGTTTACACCGATAAGAACGCCAGCGAAGTGGAAGGTTACCTTGACGCCGCTGTTGAAGAGCTTCGCCTTTATGCGGCCAAACCGTTTATTGGCGGTCGCAAGCCCACTTTCATCTACTTCGGTGGTGGAACGCCGTCCTATATATCGTCGCGACAACTTTCCAGCCTGGTGAACCGGATGAAGGAAATCCTGCCATGGGACGAAGCGCAGGAAGTGGCCTTTGAATGTGAACCGGGCACCATCACCAAGGAAAAGCTGGCCGTCATTAAGGACCTTGGTGTTACTCGTCTCAGTTTAGGCATTGAAAACTTTGACGACACCATATTGAAGACCAACGGCCGCGCCCACGCATCGAAAGAAATTGGTTTGGCGTACGAAAATGCACGGTCACTGGGGTTCTCACAAATCAACATTGATCTGATCGCGGGCATGGTGGGCGAGACTTCAGAAAACTGGAAAGATTGCGTAGCGCGAACCATTGCCATGGCCCCGGAATCGGTCACCATCTACCAGATGGAAGTCCCTTACAATACGACCATTTTTAAAGAAATGAAAGTGTTTGGGCAAACAACGGCCCCAGGTGTGGCTAGTTGGAAGACCAAACGCCAATGGGTGGCCGAAGCTTTCGCCGAACTGGAAAAAGCCGGTTACACAGTGGCCAGCGCGTATACGGCCGTGAAAGATGCCAAGACCCGATTTCTGTATCGTGACTTACTATGGCAAGGTGCTGATATGGTTGGTTTGGGAGTTGCTTCGTTTTCTCATGTGCAGGGAACGCACTTTCAGAATGACCATGATTTCGATTCCTATCGTAACAAGGTGATGAGTGGCGAGTTGCCTATTTACAGGGCTTTGACTCCTACCGATGAAGAGCGAATGATTCGTGAATTTGTGTTACAGATGAAGCTAGGTCACGTGGAACGAGCTTACTTTCAGACTAAGTTCGGGGTGGACGTGAATGCACGGTTCAAGACGCCGCTTGAGAAAATTACTGCTGAAGGTTTGCTGATAGTGACCGATGCCGGACCCCAATTGAATCGCGATGGGCTGCTGCAAGTGGATCGCTTGCTGCATGAGTTCTTCAAGCCGGAACATCGCGTGGCGCGTAAAGTTTGAGTGGGGAAACACAGCTAATTGCACTGAATCGGTTGCTGAGGGAGCTCCGCACTAACCAGTTCTATGCTGGGCGCACGCCTGCATCAGTTATAACGGTTGAGGAATTCTGCCAAGCCACGCCATTTACTTTCAAGCTTGAAATTGTAGAAGACCAACTTACACATCCACCGTTTGGAACTAACCTTACTTATCCACTTACTAACTACACTCGTTTCTGCCAAACCAGCGGAACTACTGGGAACCCAATGCGTTGGCTGGATACACCGCAGAGTTGGAACTGGATGTTGGATTGCTGGACTCGCGTACTTGAGGTAGCTGGAGTCATCCCTGGAGACCGGATATTCTTCGCCTTCTCCTTTGGACCTTTTCTGGGCTTTTGGACGGGATTCGAAGCTGCCACGCGTATGGGATGCCTGGCAATTCCCGGTGGTGGAATGCGCAGTGAGGCACGGTTGCAGGCAATTGCAGGGGCTGAAGCGAACATACTCTGTTGCACTCCCACTTATGCGTTGCACTTAGCGGAAGTTGCGTCGGAGATGGGCTTGGACCTTGCATCCACCAGCATTCGCACCATCATTGTGGCGGGTGAACCGGGCGGCAGCATTGCCGGGACGCGAAGTCATATTGAAAAACTGTGGGGCGGAGCGAAAGTTGTAGATCATCACGGCATGACTGAAATCGGACCGGCCAGTTATGGCTGCCCGCAATGTCCTGGTGTGCTTCATGTGATGGAAGACCGATTCCTGGTGGAAGTGATCGATGCAGAAACGGGAGCTGGGTTGCCCCGTGGGTCGACGGGTGAATTGGTGTTGACGAACTTGGGGCGCATTGGTTCCCCGCTGCTGCGGTATCGCACAGGCGACCTGGTGAAGTCATCGGCTGTGCAACGTTGTGCTTGCGGGACATTGGATATCGCACTGGAAGGTGGCATTCTGGGCCGCACCGACGATATGGTGGTGGTCCGTGGCGTGAATGTATATCCCAGTGCTATTGAACATATTCTGC
>JAYWBH010000170.1:0-6956 GCA_043781815.1 Bryobacterales bacterium
TTTAGATTCGCCATGTTGTCATCCTCTTCTTCAAAGAATTTGGTCAACAGCTAATCATCCGGGCTTTCATTTCGCCCCCTGAATTGCGTAGGGAAAGTAGGAGATCGAAGGTTATCTTGCAAAGCAGGGACCAAAGCTACCGATGAGCGGGAATCTTCCCAAAATCAAGCAGTTGCAATGGGGAATCACATTTGAGGGTATGAAATTTTTACTGGATTAGATTAACATCTTTGAAGAACTTACCGGGTTAGGGTCAATCGTCATCCATTCCACGTCGCAGCAGTTGCACGCTTTCCACCCCGTCCATCTGATCCAGGACATTTATTAGCGTATGCGCCGATGTATTACCTCGCAGACGCAGTCGATAAGCTGCTTCCAGCAGTGACCCGCGTTTGCCGGTGCCCAGGGAAATCAATTCGCTCATTTCCAGATGTTGGCCGATACCGTTCTGGATCAGGTCATCCAGATTCATATTGGACGTTGTTTTAATGCGGAGTGTATATTCAGCAGCAGGTTCGGGTTGCTTGAGCCGCCGCAAGTTCAACAATAGTTCGGCCAATGCAACTACAAAAATGCCGATTGCCGCCACCCACAACGCCTTTGCCCCCACCGCCATACCAACAATGACAGCAAGAATAACGTAGGCCGTATCCTGCGTATCTCGAACCACGGTGCGGAAGCGAACAATGGATAGTGCCCCTACTAAACTGAACGCCCGCGCCACGTTATCCCCAATCACCTGGGTGACCATGGCGATCAACACACACAGCAGAACCAGCGTTGCGGGAAAGGAAGGGCTTAGGTCAGGATTCTTACGGGTCTTCAGATAGACCATGGAAATGATCCAGCCAAACAGCAATGCCGTCATCAACCGGATGAACAATTCCAGTGGCGATATCTGCGGACCGTGGGCGAATGGTGCGGTTAAAAAATCCAACATATGAGTTTAAGCTGCTTCAACTGCGTCTGCATCGGTGAGGAACTTGGGTATTCCCAGTCCTAGTGTGGCGCATGCAATTCGATATTTGGAAGCGGGCTTTGGAGTAAGGGCAAACTGCTGTATGAATGCGCTAAACAAAGCGGGCATTTGCTGCCGGAATTTGATTTCGACAATCACTCCGCCAGTGGAAAGTAGTGCCGGTTCTGCTTGTTCAAAAGCAAACTGATTGACGCCCACTGCAGCCACTTGCTCATCTAACGTTAAACGTAAAGGGCCTGTAGGGCTCATCAGCATTCGAGCCGTGCGTTGGTAGGAAATCTGACAAACAGGGTGAAGTCGACGCGCTGTTAAACGGCGGTGATACCAATAGCCAGCCCACTCCCGATTGGGCTCACCTGTCGCAACCAGGGTTAAGTCATGGAGAGGCACTTGCGTTCGCTTCTTGCTGACCAACCCACGAGTCTTCATCTTTCGTTCCAGAAAAACTTCCGAGCTGTCCCCATAGCGGCGGATTCGATATTTGCCTCTCCCAAAAGACCCATTGCGCTGCAGAACGTCGAAATTTTCCGTATCCAGATAAATGCTGGTGATGGTGTAGTTGTCGCCAGTTTCGCCACTGCCATGGGGGTCGGCCTGCAAATTGGCACGCGACCACTTGCGAATTTCATCGGCCTGCGACGGGCTGACGACGAATTTCACCTCGGAGGCAAACTTACTTGCATGACCGGTACCAAGAGACGGCGATTGAATGATTTCCATGTGTACCAGATCCTAAAGTGGAGGCGGTGCAGGCATACCGCCAGGTCCACCGGGCATTCCCGCGGGTGCCAAATCTTTTTCTATACCGGCCCGCAGTTGGTCTTCGGTAATCAGGTTGTCTGTGCTCCAGGAATCAAACCACTTGGTAAACGTTGTCTTAAATTCTTCCTGTGTAATGTTGCCGTCTTTATTCGCGTCCATCGCTTTCAGGAACGCTGGTCCAAGCATGGTGCCGGGTCCGAAGCCGCCACGACCACCACCAGGCCCTCCGCGACCGCCCATACCGGCATTGGCCTGACCCTCTGACTTACCGGCCAATTGATCGGCCACCGATTGTGCCCTGGGGCCGACGAAGGCCTTGATGGGTTTACCACCCATAGGACCGCCCGGGCCACCGAAACCGCCACCGGGACCACCAGGTCCACCGGGTCCACCACCTGGGGGAGGTCCGAAACCGCCGCCTTGTGATGTTTCCCCGGCAATGGCTTTATCGAACTTTGTAAGTTTCGTATCGGATTCATCTTTCACACTAGGGCGAAGCAACAGCGCGGTTTCCTCAACCTGTTTGGTGATTCGTTCCGGCGCAAAGATGGTTTTGCTGTTCTTGGCCATTAAATCCATGTAGCTCTTTTTGAATGATTCTTGCTGGAAGACACGTTCCAGGAACTTATTTTGCCCTTGCCATGGCTTCCTGATGCTTAGTTCCGCGTTGCTGCCCATGAACCGACCAAAGGATAGGTCAAGATCCCAGGGAAGGAAGACGAATTTGTTCGTTTCAGGATGCAGGTAGACATAGAAATTCTGTCCCATGGCCAGAATGCTGTCGCTGTTAGACAGCCAGACGGTGGTGGAAAGGAATCGGGCGAACTCTTCAATGTCCAGATAATTGGCCAGCCCTTTGGCGAAGTCTTCATCAGAAGCGCTGGTCACGAACTTGGAAAAATCCATGACGCGGCGCTGCTGCTTTTTGGAAAGGTTGGTTTTAGGATCGTAAATCTGGTTGTATTTTTCCCAATCTTCCCCCAAGTAGCTGAACAAATTGCGGGTAGATGGCTTAAAAATAGCTCCCTTGCTTTGCCCAAAGGTTTCTTCAGCGAAGGTTTTATCCACGTCTTCCACAACTGAGTAAAGTCCCACGTATTTGTTTTCATGCTTGCCTGGAACAGTGACGTAAACGCGAGCATAGGCCGTGCGTGGCGAAGGAACTTGGGCGTCGCGGAACAAACTGTAGGAGAGGACTTCATTCATATAACTATCGTCAGTGACACAACTATGGAGATTGAATTTTGTAATTCCAGCCAGCTTCTGGTCTTTGGAATACTTATTGAGGTTAATTTTGAAGGAGCGCTTCAACGAGTTGCGCGATTGTGAAAACGTGCTGTTGCCTTTGTATCGGACAGCCACATCTTTCAGTTGGGTGCCTTCAAAATCCAGGTCGGCATGGACGTATTTGAAGTCAATGCCCTGCATGGCCGACATGCCATTGCGCCCATTCTTTCCCTGCATGCCGCCCGCTCGACCGGGCCCACCACCACCAGGACCGCCGGGTCCGCCAGGACCACCAGGACCACCGGGTCCGAAGGGCATGGGGAAAGAAGTATTCAAACCTTCCGCAAGCTGGGCGGAAGTTAGGGTGTTGGACTTAGCCTTATCCCAAGACGCAAACCAATCCTCGCCAAGTTTAGAAAACTCTTCCCGCGATAGTTTCCCGTCTTTATTTTGATCGGCTTTCATAAAGCCTGGGGTGAGGAACATGGCCGGGCCAAAGCCACCGCGACCGAATCCGCCGGGGCCGCGTTGACCACCTTTCGGTTCCATGGCATCCCATTCTGATGCTGACCATTTCAAATGAATGTTCCAGATTTTAGTGGTCTGAAAGAGATCGGCAGATTTGGTTGGGGCGGGCGATGCGGCGGCTGCGAGCAGTGGGCCGAAGCCGAGAATTGCCGCGATGACGGCGGCAACTATGGGATTTGCGGGGTATTTTCCGGTATTCATAGGTTGTAATGATACTGTAACCCACACTTGGCCTGACTTATCTTGAAGATTTGTAAAGGCAGACCGTCAATTCTGACGTGTATTGATTTGCCACCCAGACCCGCCCTTTACACTCTTAACAATAGTTTTTCGTGCATTTTACCCTACCGTTTCTCGAAATGTCGTCTGATGGTTCATAGGAAGCGAATGTGAGTTCGTTAGGAAAGGGCCAACATGACACCAGCCATAGAAATTGATAGTGACTTGATGCTCCGGGTGAAAGATGGAGACATGCAATGTTTTGAAAACCTTTTAGAACGGCACCGCACTCCGCTGGTCCACTTTCTATTCCGCATGGTTCACAACCATGGCGTGGCTGAGGAGTTGGCCCAGGAAGTATTTTTACGAGTCTATTGTTCCCGCCAGAACTACAAACCTTCTGCTAAGTTCACTACCTGGTTGTACCGCATTGCTACGAACCTTGCTCTAAACTGGTTGCGAGACAAGCGACGCGAGCGCATGGAAGAAAGTTTAGATGCGGTAACGCTGCTGGGCTTCCGTCGTCAGGTAGCCGATAGCGCCCCAACCGTCCATCACGATATTCTAAAGCGCGAGCATATGGACGAAATCAAGCAGGCGATTTTCAGTTTGCCGGATCGTCAAAAAGCAGCGGTTTTAATGCACAAATACGAAGAAATGGATTATTGGCAGATCGCCGAATCCATGGGCTGTTCCATGACCACCGTGAAAGCGCTGCTGTTCCGGGCATATACTACGTTACGTACGCGTCTGGCGCACATTGCAAAGTAGTGTATGAGGAAACTGCCTCTTAATTTCGTTTGGAACCGGTCCCACTTACCCCTGTTACTGGGATGTGCTCTGGCGTTGCTGCTTCCGGCATTGGCCCTAGTGCAGTATCGCTGGATTAGCCAATTGAGCATGGCCGAAGAGGAACGATTAGACCGGCAGCTTAAAGAAGCGGTCACACTTTTCTCACGGGAATTCAATGCTGAACTGAACCGCATCAATGCCTTTCTACTGGCACCACGGGCCAACGCTCCAGACGGCGGAGAATTCGCTTTGCGATATCGGCGCTGGGCCACCAACAACAACCAACTCCCCTTATTAAAAGCCATCTACCGTTCTTCCGGTGGGGAACGGGCAACAAATTCCCTGGAAGCCTACAACGCGGAAAAAGGAAGTTGGGAACCGCTGGAATGGCCACAGGCGTTTCAAAAACTGCGAGATCAGGCCGAATGGCGACCCCCGCCGGATAGTCCGCCAACGCGGCCGCCCGGTGGTCCCAGGCCTCCCCGAGACTGGTTTAGCAAAGATGTGCTGGCAGCGGCGGCGCCCCGATTAAGCTTTGAAACCGACACGGAGTTAGGATCGCCAATTTGGAGTCAGGCGGTGCTGCAGGGTTGGACGATTGTTGAATTTGACCGGGATTATTTGCAATCGCAATATTTCCCCGAGCTGGCCAAACGCTACTTTGGGGAAGATTATTTTGTACGAATTGCCACTCGCGGCGCCCAGTCCAGTATTATTTTCCAAACCGGCCCCGATGGAGTGGACATGAACGTTGCCGATGCCACCGGTTCGTTGTTCGATATACGACCGGAAAATCCATCGCGCTTTGGTGGTCCTCCTCCGTTTGGCCCACCGGGCGGACGGAATCCATCGGCCAATCCACCACCTGAGCCTCGCGGAAGGTGGGCTGTTTCGGTTCGACACAAAGCTGGTTCCATTGCCCAGGCGGCGTCCTCTGTGCGCAATCGGAATTTATTAATCAGCTTTGCGATTCTGGTATTGATGGCTGGAACTATGGGTTTGTTGTTCACCACCAGCCGCAGATCCCAAAGGTTGGCCCATCAGCAAATGGAATTTGTGGCCAGTGTTTCTCATGAATTGCGAACTCCACTGGCGGTGATTCGTTCGGCTGGCGATAACTTGGCAGATGGACTGGTTGTCAGTGAAGGGCAAGTTCGACGGTATGGATCGTTGATAAGGAATGAAGGGCGTCGACTTTCTGAAATGGTGGAGCAGATTATGAGCTTCGCCGGTTTGGAAAAAGGCAACGAGAAGTTTGAGTTCACTGCGGTGGATGTGAATGCCATTATCCAGCGGGCGCTGGCTTCCTGCGAACCTACGTTGAAGGATCGGGGATGTCGTGTAGAAATGCAGGTTCCTGAAGGCTTACCGCATGTTCTGGCCGACCCGAATTCGCTGGCCCATTGCCTGCAAAACCTGCTCACCAATGCGGCGAAGTATGCCAATGAATCTGGTTGGATTGGGCTGAGCGCGCGGACGCTGGAAACCAGTAAAGGACGGCAGTTGGAAATCAGCGTGGAGGATCGTGGGCCCGGAATTGATTCGGCGGATCTGCCCCACATCTTTGAACCGTTTTACCGTGGGCGCAGAGCGGTGGAGGATCAGATTCACGGCACAGGCCTGGGCTTGAGCTTGGTGAAGCGCATCATGGAAGCTCATTCCGGCGGCATTGAAGTGAAATCAATTTCAGGTAAAGGAAGCATTTTTACCTTGAAGCTTCCTGCAACGCAAGCAGGTTAACCAGAGCCATGGCACAACGCATTTTGCTGGTGGAAGACGAGCCGGGATTAGTCTTAACGCTTACCGATCGTTTGCAGGGGGAAGGGTATCATACCGATGCTTGCGAAGACGGCGAAGCCGGTTTGGCGCAGGCGATGGCCCAACCCTATGACCTGATCATTCTGGATGTAATGCTTCCCAAAAAGAGTGGGTTTGATGTTTGCCGTAAGCTACGGCAAAGCGGCATGCAAACGCCTATTCTTATGCTGACGGCACGCAATCAGGTGGTGGATAAAGTTGTGGGATTGCAGATTGGCGCTGACGATTACTTGACCAAGCCGTTCGACATGATGGAGCTGCTGGCAAGGATTGAAGCTCTATTGCGCCGGTCAGTGGCCAAGCCTGCAGCAGCGGTGATGGCGTTTCAGTTCGGGACAGTTAAGGTTGATTTCCGGCGGGCTGAAGTGCTGCGCAATGCCGTGGCCGTGGTGCTTTCGGCCAGGGAATATCAGCTACTAAAATATCTGATTGAACACCGTGGGGAATCCATTTCGAGAGAACAGTTATTGACCGATGTGTGGGGTTACGAAGCCACACCGGAGACTCGTACAGTGGACGTTCACATGGCGTGGCTGCGCCAGAAGTTGGAAGACAACCCCCGTTACCCACAATATTTTCTGACCCTGCGCGGCCTTGGTTATAAGTTCGATAGTTAAGTGATCGGATTTAT